>CAUZNX010000027.1:0-8994 GCA_963580905.1 Dehalococcoidia bacterium
CGCCATCACGTCGATAAGCTCCTGGACCGAATCGGCGGAGCCCTTAAGGGCTTTGGCCTCGGAGTCGGTGAGGTCGAATTCGATGATCTCTTCGACACCCCCGGCACCGAGCTTGACCGGGACCCCGACGAACAGGCCATCAACGCCGTATTCGCCCTCGAGGTAGACGGTGCAGGGGAGGACCTGTTTGCGGTCGAACAGAATGGACTCAACCATCTGTGCGATGGCTGCCGAAGGTGCGTAGTAGGCGCTGCCCGTCTTGAGCAGGCCCACGATCTCGGCACCTCCGTCCTGGGTCCGCTGGACGATCTCGTCCAGCCTATCCTTCGCGATCAGCTTCGTGACAGGTACGCCCCCGATGAGGGTGCTGCCCACGACAGGTACCATGGTATCGCCGTGGCCGCCCAGTACCCACGCGGAGACCGCTTCGACCGAGACATCTAGCTCTGCGGCCAGGAAGCTGCGGAAGCGCGCCGTGTCGAGGATGCCGGCCATCCCTACCACGCGCTCCTTCGGGAAGCCGGAAACCTGGAATGCGCGTTGGGCCATGGCATCGAGTGGGTTCGTTACGGGCAACAATACGCAGTCCGGAGAGTATTTCGCGATCTCAGAGACCACGCTGGTCACAATTTTCATGTTAGTTAGCAGCAGGTCGTCGCGAGACATGCCGGGCTTCCTGGCGATGCCGGAGGTTATCACGGCTACGTCGGAGCCCGCGGTCTCTTCGTAGTTGTTCGTGCCGATCACATTGGCGTCACTGCCCGTGACCGGGCCGGACTCCAGCATGTCCAGGGCCTTGCCCTGTGGCAGTCCCTCCACGATGTCTACGAGGACAACATCTGCGTAGCCCTTATCGAATATCCGCTGGGCCGTTGTCGCTCCCACGTTCCCTGTTCCGACAACCGTCACCTTCTTGCGCATTAGTTGCTGTCTCCCTGCTGTTGACTCATTATTCGGTCTAGTTCAGGCTCTATATTGGACCGGATCGTGCCCTCGAAGGCTCTCGCCAGGAAAGGAAGGCGCAAATCCAGTTTTACTTCTGTATCGGTGATTTCGAGCGTACCCTTCACGCCAAATCCTCGAGCTTTGAATGAGCATTTCCACACGTAGTTCTGCCAGGCATACTTAAGGTCAGAGACACTCCCTCCGAATTGCTGCAACAGTGAGGGCAGTGCACTCTCTAGCCTGGCCTTTGCCGCTTTTTTGCCCAAGCTGTGTTGCCGGACGATTTTCATGGCGCGGTATTGCCCCCGCAGATGTGGGCCTCAAACCCATTCCTTGCGTGCTACGAAGCTGCCGTGTACTCCTGCCACCTGGCTTCCAGTGTCGGGTCCGCGACGGTTTCCAGGATGTAATCGCCGAATTCGTCGCAGTCGGCGCCTGTGTCTCGACCGGTCATCTTGAGCTTCTGCTCGAACATGCCACAGACCTCGATGGCCTTGGAGAGCTTGGAGCCGAGGTCATTGAAGCCGATGTGGTCCAGCAACATGGCGCCTGCTCTCAACAGTGACGAGGGGTCGGCGTACCTATCTCTGCCCTCTTTGACCATTCGTGGGGCAGAGCCGTGGATGGCCTCGAACATTGCGTAGACCTTGCCGATGTTGGCGCTGCCGGCTGTGCCCACGCCGCCCTGAATCTCGGCAGCCTCGTCCGTGAGGATGTCGCCATACAGGTTCGGCAACACCAGCACCTGGAAGTCGGTGCGGCGCTTGGGGTCCAGCAGCTTAGCGGTCATGATGTCGATATACCAGCCTTCCCAGGAGATCCCAGGATAGCGTTCGGCAACCTTGGCCGCGATGTCGAGGAACTTGCCGTCTGTTGTCTTGACGACGTTGGCCTTTGTGACGACTGTGACGTTGGTCTTGCCCGTTCGCTTGGCGTGGGCGAAAGCGGCTTCCATGATGCGCTCGGAGCCAGGGCTCGTGATGACCCGGAAGTCGATCGCCAGATCGTCGGTAACGTTGACGCCCTGGCTACCCACCGCGTACAGGTCTTCGGTGTTCTCGCGATAGAATGTCCAGTCGATGCCCTCTTTGGGAATCAGGACCGGCCTGACGTTGGCGAACAGGTCCAATTCCTTGCGCATCCGTACGTTGGCGGACTCGATGTTGGGCCAGCCGTCTCCCTTTTCGGGGGTGTGGGTGGGGCCCTTCAAGGTGACGTGGCAGGTCTTGATTTCGGCCAGAACATCTTCGGGGATCGACTGCATCTTGGCAGCGCGGTTCTCGATGGTCAGCCCTTCAATTATCTTGAATTGGACCTTCCCCGATGCGACGTGGTCCTTTAGCAGAAGCTCCAGGACTCGCTGCGTGGCGGCGCTGATGGTTGGGCCGATGCCGTCGCCTCCGATCATGCCGATGACGATTGGCTTGAGGGCGGAATAGTCGGTCCAGTCGGCCTCATCCCTCAGTCGCTCGATCCGTTCGAGCTGCTCTTCCAGAACGGTGCCAAAATGATCTTTGGCGGCTTCGATTGCCTTGAGATCTACCAAAGTGAGTCTCCCTTCAACGGTATTTTTCAAATGACGGTACTACAGAAACAGGCGCGGATGATCGCGCCTGTTTTTACGGCGTGATGATTGCCAGCACGTCGCCTTTCTTCACGGTTGTTCCCTCCGGGAATGGGAAGGCTTTGACGGAGCCTACCCCGGGTGACGCCAGGGAGTTCTCCATTTTCATCGCGTCGAGCAAGACTACAGTCTCTCCCTCGCCGACTTGTGCACCGATATCCACCGCATACCCGGAGATGATGCCGGGCATCGGCGCCAGGACGGTGACCTCCCCGGGAGGGGCGCTTTCCGGTTCGGCAGCACTACCAGAGTTGTTGTTGCATCGCGATGGATCCATCGGGTCCACCTCTACGCGGTAGTGCTGCTTCCCGATTTGGATGTTATAGGCTCGGCTCCTGGCGCTCTTCGCAGGCGCAGGGGAGTTGGGGGCGGCCTCGAGCTGGACGGCAGCCTGAGCTTGCTCCGCAGCGATCTGCTCAGCGGTCTTGGCCTTCATTTCATCGGGGACCGGGTCCAGGCCATGTTTGATCCGCAGGAACTTCATGCCTGTGGCGGGGTAGAGGGCGTAGATCAGTACATCGTCGATGTCTGTGGATATCTCGGCTACGGCGTCCTTGGCGGTCTGTAGTTCGGGCTCGATGAGGTCGGCTGGCCTGCCTGTAACCACAGAGCCTTCTCTGTGCTTCAGTACCTGCTCGACCGCACGGGGATCCAGAGGCGCGGGAGCGCGCCCGTACAGGCCGAGGGCATAGTCCTTGATCTCCTCGCTGACGATCTTATAGCGCCCTGCCAGCACATTGGACACGGACTGGGTCCCGACCATCTGGCTCATCGGTGTTACTAGCGGCGGGTAGCCCATGTCCTTGCGTGTTCGCGGGATCTCTTCCAGCACTTCCGGGAGCCGGTCGAGGGCGTTCATCCCACGGAGTTGGGACACCAGGTTGCTAATCATGCCGCCGGGTATCTGGTGGCTCAAGACGCGGGCGTCGATGACCGCTGTCCTGGTGGGCTCCAACTCCTTGGCGTACTTCGGCAGAACCGTCTCCAGGTAGTCTCCGGCGTCCAGCAGCTTGTCCATGTCCAGGCCTGTGTCGTGATCGGAGCCAGCCAGTGCTGTGACTAGCGGCTCGATGGCAGGCTGAGCGGTCCTGAGCGCAAGGGGCGCGAGACATGTGTCTATGACATCTACCCCTGCCTCAATAGCCTTTAGACAGGACATGGAGGCCATGCCGGATGTGTAGTGGGTGTGCAGTTGTATGGGCACATCGACTGCTTGCTTCAGCGCTGAGATCAGTTCGAATGCGTCGAAGGGGGCAAGCAGCCCGGCCATGTCCTTGATACAGAGGCTGTCGGCGCCCATATCCTGGAAGGTTCGGGCCTTCTCCAGGTAGTAGTCAAGGTTGTAGATGGGGCCGTCGAGGCGGCCCTCCTCGGTCAGTGAGTAGCAGAGGGTCATCTGAAGGTGCTTCCCGGTGGCCTTGACGGCCGTAGCGGATCGCTCCAGATTGCGCTCGTCGTTGAGGGCGTCGAATACACGGAAGATGTCGATGCCGACCTCGGCGGAGCGCTCCACGAACGCATCAACGACATCGTCGGCGTAGTTGCGGTACCCCACGAGGGACTGGCCCCTGAGCAACATTTGGAGGGGTGTGTTGGGCATGAGCCGCTTGAAGGTGCGCAGCCGTTCCCATGGGTCCTCAGCGAGGAACCGGGTGGCAACGTCGAATGTGGCCCCACCCCAGACCTCCATCGAATGGAAGCCGATGGCGTCCATCCTGGCGGCGATGGGCTCCATGTCCTCCATGCGGAGGCGGGTGGCCATCAGGCTTTGGTGGCCGTCCCTAAGGGTAGTGTCGGTAATCTTTATCGGTGGCATGTTTTCGCTCACATTGTATCAAGCCGAGGCTTGGACTTGAAATAGTCGGCGCACGTCGACCGGGCGCCAATATATTCTCCGCAGCTAGGTGGTTCGTTGCAATCGAGAAGGGGGCGGTCAGATGGCGTGACGCCAGGATAGCGGACCGCGGTGTGCATCGCCTTGGAGGGGGCTCCAGGCGGCGGACTTCCACGCGCTAAGAGCAGCGGTCGCCTCTGTGGTGTCGGTGGGCGTCCTGCGGGTCGAGCGCTCCTCGTTCTCGATGTACACCCGAACTGCGGCCAAGATGGCCGATAGGACCGCCGGGTCCGTGTTTTCGGTGGCGCTCATAGAGGGATGCTCCCGTGCTTTTTGGGAGGCAGTACTTCTCGTTTGTTGTCGAGCATTTCGAGGGCGCGGATGACCTTCTGTCGGGTATCCGAAGGGTCGATCACATCGTCGATGAGCCCGCGCCCGGCTGCTACGTAAGGGTTGATGAGGCGGTCCTCGTATTCCTTTACCAGGTCGGCACGCAACTGGTCGGGGTCGTCTGCGTCCTTGAGCTGATTGCGGTGGATAATGTTGACGGCGCCGCCGGCACCCATTACCGCTAGCTCGCCGGTGGGCCAGGCGTAGTTAATGTCGCCCTTCAGGCCCTTGCTGCTCATGACTATGTACGCGCCACCGTAGGCCTTCCGTGTTAGGACGCTGATCTTCGGTACGGTGGCTTCGGCGTAGGCATAGATCAGCTTTGCACCGTGGCGAATGATGCCACTGTGCTCTTGCACCGACCCCGGCATGAATCCGGGCACGTCGATCAGGGTGAGAATCGGTATGTTGAACGCGTCGCAGAACCTTACGAACCTGGCTGCTTTCGCAGAGGCGTTTATGTCGAGGACGCCGGCCATCACTTCGGGCTGATTGGCGACGATGCCTACGGTGCGTCCGTCCATGCGGGCGTAGCCGACAACGACGTTTCGGGCGTATGCCTCGTGAACCTGGAAGAACTCCCCTCCGTCCACGATGCGCCGAATGATCTCGGTCATGTCATAGGCTTGGTTCGGGTTGTCTGGGATCAGCTCGGCCAGGCTCTCGTCCGGCGGGTCCTGGTCGTCGGCTCCAGTCTCGCGCGGCGGCTCTTCCATGTTGTTCTGGGGCAGGAAGCTCAATAGGCGGCGGATCTGGTCCATGCACTCTTCTTCGGACTCGGCAGCGAAGTGTGCGACTCCGGACTTCGAAGCGTGGCTCTCGGCCCCGCCCAGGTCCTCGTGGGTGATCTCCTCGCCGGTAACGGCCTTGATGACGTCTGGACCGGTGATGTAGAGCTGGCCGGTGCCTCTGACCATCAGTACGAAGTCGGTAAGCGCTGGCGAGTAGCTAGCCCCTCCCGCTGCTGGTCCGAAGACCGCTGATATCTGTGGAATAACGCCGGACGCCCTGACGTTACGCAGGAAGATGTCGCTGTAGCCGCTCAGGCTGTCGATTCCCTCCTGGATGCGCGCACCCCCGGAGTCAATCAGTCCGATCATGGGCGCGCCCGTGTTGAGGGCCAGATCCATGACCTTGGTAATCTTCTGGGCTGCGACGAGCGACAGGGATCCACCGACGACGGTGAAGTCCTGGGCATATACGAAAATACGGCGGCCATCGATGGTCCCGAACCCGGTGACTACCGAGTCACCCAAGAAGCGCTGCTTGTCGAGGCCGAATTCCGAAGACTGGTGTACCGCGAAGGAGTCCAGTTCCTCGAATGTGCCCTCGTCGAGGAGGGAGGCTATTCGCTCTCGGGCGGTTAGCTTTCCCTTCTTGTGCTGGGCTTCGATACGTCGAGTACCGCCGCCAAGTTGGGACTCTTCGCGCTTTTTCTGCAAATCATCGCGTTTTTCATCAATTTTACGTCGTGCTACCATGATTGAAGGTCTACGGCTCCCGTGGAATAATCACCTCAAAGTTAACAGATATGTGCCTGCCCAGCAAGAAATGGCAGGGGCTCAAAACCTGGTTTGGGGGTTCGTAAAGAAGAGGTGTGCAGGCGGATTCTGACTCTCTGCCGCGGTGTCACAAGCGTCCCCAAATTCTATTATTCTTGTCTCTACTATCCGTAAATTAATGTGGCAGGGTGCTGGGAGAGCGGAGCGATCCCTTGCACCAGGACCTAGAATTCAGTTTGGAGAGGCCGATGGGCAAGGGCGAAACTTTAATCAGGAACACTCGGTTTGTGTGGGGTTCCCGGACCTACGTGATGGGAATTGTTAATACGACGCCCGACTCCTTCTCTGGCGACGGCGTCGGTCGCGACGTGGAGACGGCTGTGGCCCAGGCACTGCAATTTGAGGCGTGGGGCGCCGACATCGTTGACGTCGGGGGTGAGTCTACGAGACCGCCCGATTACTACGCGGGTTCTGAGCCTGTCTCGTCCGAAGAGGAGTCCTCGCGGGTGGTGCCTGTGATTACGGCGTTAGCCTCGGCGCTGCGCGTTCCGATCAGCGTCGATACGTCCAAGGCCGAGGTCGCAAGACGGGCAGTGGCCGCTGGCGCGTCTATGATCAACGACGTGTGGGGCCTGAGGCGCGACCCGGAAATGGCGTCGGTGGCCGTCGAAACGGGCGTGCCTGTGGTGCTGATGCACAACCAGGATGGCACGGAGTACGATGATCTGGTGCCGGATGTGATCGGAGGTCTGCTAGGCCTGTTGGAGAATGCACTGGATGCGGGCATACCTGAGGAAAAAATCGTGCTCGACCCCGGCATTGGGTTCGGCAAGACCGCGGAGCAGAGCCTTGAAGTGCTGCGCAGGCTGGATGAGTTCAGGAGCCTGGGGAGGCCCATTTTGACCGGGACCTCGCGGAAATCCAGCATTGGCAAGGTTCTCGATCTGCCGGTCGACGATCGTATCGAGGGCACGGCTGCCACCGTGGCTCTATCGATCGCAGGCGGCGCTGACATCATCCGGGTCCACGATGTCAGGGAGATGGTGAGGGTCGCGCGGATGTCCGACGCGATCGTTCGTGGCTGGAGCGAGGAATGACGGTCACGGCAGCTTACATCGGCCTGGGGTCGAATCTGGGTGATGGACCCGGCATTCTGGACAGGGCCGTGCATACACTGCGTGAGCTGGGCACGGTGGACGCCGTGTCGCCTACGCATCGCACTCAGCCCGTCGGATTTGCAGGCCAGCCGGTATTTTCCAATGCCGTGTGCCGTCTTTGGACGCAACACGACCCATTTGAGTTGGTGTCCGACTTGCTCGCAATTCAGCGTCGGGTGAGTGGCCCTCGCTCCTTCACGATGGGTCCTCGGGCCCTGGACCTGGATCTGCTGATATTCGGTACTTGGGTGCTGGACACGCCGGGGCTCGTCTTGCCGCACCCGAGGATGGCGGAGCGGGAGTTCGTACTGCTGCCCCTGGCGGACATCGCTCCAGGCCTGGTGCATCCGGTACTGAGAGAGACGGTGCTATCACTCCTGAACCGGCTTCGGTCGGGGAGTGCAGAGGGGCAGAGCAGCTAGTTGATTTCGGAACGTGATGTGCCGAGGGGGGAACCCCTCATCCTAGCCTTCTCCCTTCAGGGGAGAAGGGATAAGAAGAGAGCGTGATTTCGATGGTGGATACGGTGCTGGATGTAATGCGAGTCCCCGCTTCGGGCGACCCTCTGGTGGCGCTGAGGCCCGTCAGTGGAGAGATCACGAATCGGGTCGAGTGCGACGTCCTGGTGGTGGGCGGCGGGATGGGGGGTGTTGCTGCGGCTCTTGCTGCGTCGAGAAGAGGGCGGAGCGTCCGCTTGCTGGAGGAGACCGATTGGCTGGGTGGCCAGATAACCTCCCAGGGCGTGTCTGCTATGGACGAACACGAGCACATAGAGGGATTCGGTGGAACGCGCACCTACTATGTGCTGCGCGAGGCTATCCGGGACCACTATCGCAGGCTGTTGTCGGTTCCAGAGGGCGATGGGCCGTTCAACCCGGGATCCAGCTGGGTGTCGCGAATCGCGTTCGAGCCACGCGTCGCGCTGTCGGTCCTAGAAGGTCTGCTGGATCCGGAGGTCAAGGCGGGCAGACTTCGGGTTCATCTGCGTACAAAAGCCACGAGCGCGACTGTGGAAGGCAATCGAGTCGTCTCGATCAGGGCGATGAACCTGGACGATGGCGTGTTAACCGAATTCCACGCGTCATACGTGGTGGACGCCACCGAGCTTGGTGACCTGCTTCCGTTGACCGGGACCGAGTACGTCGTAGGGGCTGAAAGCGTTATGGAGACCGGCGAGCCCCACGCGCAGCCGGATGAGACCAAGGCCAGCTGCGTCCAGAGTTGCACGTACACCTTTGCGATGGAGCGACGCCCATCGGGCGATGACCACCGGCTCAGTAAGCCTGACAAGTACGATCACTACAGCCAATCGCAGCCCTATAGCCTGCGTATTCACGTCCACGGCGGCGAGATATACGGCGAGGAGTCGGGCTGGCTTGACTACCAGCTATTTGAGGACACTCCGGGAACAAAGGGTCCGTTGTGGCACTACCGCAGGCTGGTGGAGGCGGCGCGATTTGCCGACCACTACCAGCGTGACGTGACCATGTTCAACTGGCCTGGCACCGACTATCGGGATAAGCCTCTTGTCGATCAGACGCC
>CAUZNX010000028.1:0-8903 GCA_963580905.1 Dehalococcoidia bacterium
AATCCGTCCAGCCGCAGCGTACACCGGCGGAACCGGCTTTCCTCGGCCTTGTGCAGCTCCTGGAACACCATCGAAAGCTCGTTCGGTCCAGTCTCCACGATACCAGCGCCCATCATTGGGTTCCGGTCACACCAATTGCGCTCGTCCAATCCTGGCGCGATGAACGGCTCCCGGAACTGCCGTTCCCATGAGACACCGTCTCTGCTCGACGCGAATATCACGTCCGAGAGGCCGTGAAACGGGGCTGTAGGGTAGTGGCGTTTATCGTACAGCGTCATGGGAAACATGAGGTACGCACGAGCCGCCCGGTGGTACTTGACCGCGGCGTTGGTGTAGAGGTGGAAGTCTGCCGGGTCATCCTCGTCGGCCGCCAGCACGATCTCTGGCGGCGACCAGTGCCGAAAGTCCTCTGATTCACTTCTGCGAATTGCTCTAAGACCACCCTGAAACGGACCGGAGACCGATTCGTCGGTGCCTCGCAAATACATCACGTAGCGCGAAATTTCGTCGTCCCACACGACGATGTTGTGCGAATCGAAGGGCCCGTCCGTCAGTATCGGGTTCGTCTCGATTGAGCGCCAGACAATCCCGTCAGGGGAGACGAACCCACACATTGTGGTGGGTTTTGCGCCAATTGTCCTGGCAACCATCTTATAGCGCTCGTCGGAGGGCGCGGCATGGTCGATCAGGACGGAGGGGTTCTTGACGGCAAAGCCGCCGATGCCCTCTGCCGGGAACACTATATTGTTGGCTGTGGATCCTTCGTACTCGACGAGACCTAGGTCGGGCTTGTCCCAGTCGATGCAGTCCTTGCTCTCCGCGTAACAGAGCCAAGAACCGCTCTCACGCTGCTCGCTGCGGCTGCCCTGGTCGGCGCGGTACCACATTCGATACAGATCGCCGTCCCGGACGATGCAGGGCGTGTCTAGGCTGCGAGTTTCCCAGGGCTTGTCGCGCTGGAAGATGACCTCCTCAGCGCGGGGCTTGTGCATCTTCAACTCAATGCCCGAACGGGACTCGAAGAACAGGTCGTCGAGGAAAAGCTGGCGGTCTGAGCCTATATCGATGGTCATTGCCAGAGGATCTCCTTATCGCGATTGGAGCGTGCTACCCAGAGACACAGGCCCAAGTCTTTGGAGGGCGTTGTTGGTTTTGCGGGCTACAGTGTACCATCGGATCTCACTAGGGCGACCTTGCCTGGGGCGACTGAAGAAGCAAGTCTGCCGAGTGTGGTTGCTGAGGAGCAACTCCGTTGCTACACTCGGCCGGTCGTGGGCATGACTACTGTGTGTATCGAGTGAATGTCTAGATGACAGAAAAAGGGGGAAAGATGCCACAGTATATCTTCACCGAAGACGAATGGCTGGACTGGTCCGACGAGTACACCTCGGCGACGCTGGTTGGACTCGATGGTGAGCACTACGACCAGCTAAATCACGTGTCGCTCAAAAACCCACCAGCAGGGATAGAGACCTACGACCGGTTCATCGGGGTCAACACGTTTGCACCGGGCGGCGTGTACGAAAGCCATCCGCATGAGACATCGATGTTCTACTACGTGCTTAAGGGTACGGCGAAGATGCGCGTCGGCGACGAGGAGCGGATAGTTGGAAAAGGTGCCTGGGTCTTCACCCCGGCCGGCCTCCCGCACTATACCGAGAATGTTGGAGGCGACGACATGGCCTACATTCTGTTTGGGGGCAACCCCAAGGATCCCGACTCAAAGGCGCACACCGCAGTAGCCCCGCGACGGCCAGCCTGAGCCTGGCCGTACAACAACACACCGTCGTTGCCCAATTGGGTCAGCCTGCTGCCGGAAAGGGCACGGCGGAGCGAGCCGATAGTGGAGCGGCTAGTTGGTGTCGACCAGGTACGGATTTACCGAGAGCCTGGCAAGATCGGGGGTCCTCTCCAGGAACCGGTCCCTGACAGGGGTGATCCTGTAGAAACGGTCCTCAACCTCGGGATTGACGAGCTCCTCCAACATGCCGGTGTAGACCAGCTTGTTGAGAAGGGCAATCGTCTCGCCATCGCCTTGTACTCGAACGTTCATATCATCCATAGCAGTCTCCCCAGAGTAAATGACACTGAGTGGTACTGTGCAGGCAGGAATTTGAGGTGTGAGCCCAGTTTGAATTCAGAGTGAAGGCGGGTTGAGTTTCCGAAATAAGTTGTTGAACGTAGATTCGGCAGAGGTGTCAGCGAGGCTTGGGGATATAAGGGCAGTGGTCGCATGCGCCCCACCCGGTGTCGGGGCGACCACTGCTTGATGGGAGAAGCTCCCAAGCACAGCGTACATGAGAGACGCCGGAGTCCGCATCCGTAGAGGCCCGTTGAGTCCCCAAGGGGATGCCACCACGTACGGGAAACCAAGGAAACTATCATGTGTGGAAGATTTGGTCTGCCACAGGATAATGAGGCGATGAAGCGAGCCTTCGATGTCAGTGCCGACCTCGAATCCGGCATCGACTGGGCCGGGCTGATGCCGCGCTACAACGTCGCACCGACCGATCAAGTGCCGGTGATTATCGAGAAGAATGGCGACCGCATGGCGGGTGCAGTACGTTGGGGAATCATGCCGCCTTATACCGCATCAATTAGGGGCCGGACCGCGCTGGGGTCGAATGGCAAGTCTATTAACACCCCGATCAATGCGCGTGCAGAGACCGTACAATCCAATGGCATGTTCAAGCGGTCGTTCGAGAAGCGGCGCTGCATTGTCCCCGCCGGTGGGTTTTACGAATGGAAGCGAGAAGGGGATACAAAGGCGCCGTACTGGATCGACTTGAAGGATGGTTCGTGGATGGGGCTCGCCGGACTGTACACGTGGTGGAAATCTCCGGAAGGGCAGTGGGTGCCGTCTTGCACAATCATCACCACGTCCCCCAACAGTTTCATGGAACCCATTCACGACAGGATGCCCGTAATACTAACGCCGGGATCCTACGATCTCTGGCTATCGCCGGAGGCCACGGACCAGTCCGAGCTCAAGGAACTCCTCGTACCGTACTCTGCCGGTGAGATGAAGGCACATCGGGTCTCACCCCTGGTCAATTCATCAGCCAACGACGGACCTGAGCTTCTGGACGTCCTCCAGTAGAGTGATGGATCCTCTTGGCCTAGTCTACCTGCCTGATAGGTGGATAGGACACGAAAATGATAGCTGCGGTGGCGATGCAGGCAGCCCCGAAGATCATCTGCGCTATTTGAGGGCCCACCCCTGCTGCAAGGAAGCCGGCCACGGCACCGCCAAACATTGCTGTCGCCCGGACAAGGCTCAGCAGTCCCAGTACTCGCCCCCTCATGTCCTCGGGCGCTGAATCCAGGATCGTTGCATTGACGATAGGGATCAGCCAGGACTGGCCGAGTCCTAGTACCACCACCGCCGCGAAGACTACGGAAACAGAACCCACGTAGCTCGTTGCTCCCACTACTACCAGCAGCAAGCCTACCAGGGCTAAGGTTCCTGCCGCGATCAAGCCTCGCATCTTCCTGGGGTTGATCGCGGCGAGAGCGAGAGAGCCCACTACACCCCCGACGCCCATCGCCGCCATCAGGTATCCGAAACCGGAGTTCCCGATATCAAGGACCTGCAACGCCAGTAGGGGAGCAAACACGAATATGAAAGCAGTACCGAAGGTGAAGTAGCCTCCTGCGACAATCACTATCCCTCGGATGCTGGGGCTACTCCAGGCGAAACGGAAACCTTCTGCCAGGTCGCCCAGCATGCTCTTGACTCCCGTGTACCCCTTTCGGGCGTGGTCAGACACATTGAGCTGCCAGGTGAAAAAGACGGCCGCCACGTAGATGGCCGCCACTGCCACAAATGCCGCCTCGATGCCGCCGAAGGCGATAAGGAGTCCTGCGCCGCCAGCACCGAATATGCGCATGACCTGCATGCTCCCCGAGCTGAGGGCCATTGCGTTGGTTACCAGGTGTTTCGGGACAATCGAGGGCACCATAGCTCTGCGCGCAGGTTGGTCGAAAGCCTGTGTCGCCCCTCTGAGGAAGGTGAACAGGTAGACGTGCCACAGATCAATCCAGTCCAGCACGAGGGCGACCGCGAAGATGATAGCCAACAGTAGCACGATCACTTTGGTGGTGATCAGTACCGTGCGCCGGTTGAAGGAGTCCGCAACAACGCCGGCAACGAGTCCTAGGCCAAATGAAGGCACCGTCCTGACAGCGATCACCAGCCCGAGGTGTACTGCAGATCCGGTTAGAGCAAGGACCAGAAGGGGTCTTGCGACCATATCCACCCACAGAGCGCCAGCGTGGGCGATCTGTCCCAGCCAAAGGTAGGTAAAGTCGCGGTACGCCAGGGAAGCGAACATCGAGCCGTACCGCTTGGAGCGCTCTTGTGGTTGCGCGGAACCGGGGGCCAATTGACCGGGCGGAGTGTCAGGATGTTGTTTCAGGCAGGCTCTTTCCGGCCAACACGGACCCACCAGATGGCTCGTCCGTCCGGCCCTGTCTCCATGCGTCGTGCCGCCCCAATCCTACACCCTTGGACCGATACTTGTTCCACCAATGGGTTGTAAGATCGCGGATGCCTTGGTGGGATGTGCCTTCGCGGGATGTTAGGATAAGAATCGCAGTTCTCAGAGAGGCTTTGCACATACATGGCACATGCCGGTATCAGAATCACAGGACCGCTGCAAGTGAAACAGCGGCTCAACGAAGACTATTGTGTTACTTCCCTAAATGTGAATGAGGCGTTGGCATCACATCCTTGCCGTCGAGCGCGCATGAGGCCAACAAAATCCTGTTCTACTCCACCTGGTTTGCGCTTGTGAAGAAAATAATGAGAGCGGCTTGGACGGGTCGGGTCATGAGTTCTGGCTTGCTCGTTGCCATACTGGTGGTCGCAGCCTGTGGCGAATCCCCTGTAGCGACTCCGTTGCCCCTGCCCCAAACCGAATCCACTGCGGTTCCAGGAGTGACCACTAGCCCCACAGCAACCGCCACAGCTGTCTCAGTAACAACACCTGGTTCAAGTTCGACATCGACGGCTGACTTCGAAGCAACCGTCGAATCCGAGAGGGCGGCAGTGGTCAGTGCGCGACTGGCCACTGCGGTTGCTGGCCTGGTACCGCCAACAGTAGGTCCCGAACCAACGGCATCGGCGACACTATTTCCAACACCCACCGCCTCGGCTTCGCCATCCCCAATTCCAGATCCCACCCAAACCCCAATGCCTCTCCCGACCGCTACGCCAACCTGGACACCCACGCCTTCCCCCACGGCTGCGCCTACCCCAACACAGACTCCAACCGCTACGCCGACGGCGACAGCCACGGCCTCTCCTGTGCCGCCGTCTCCGACCGCGACACCGTCACCGACGCCTACGCCCACGTCCACCCCGCCGCCATCGCCGACGGCTACCCCCACAATCACACCAACGCCGTCTGTCACCCCAACACCCACAGCCACACCCAGAACAGTCGTGATTGCAGGAAACTTCACGTTGGCCAGCTCAGGCGAAACGAGCGCAGAGGTACTCACTGAGTGCGGAACACTTGGGGAGTATGGTCGCGGGAAGGAATATAGCAACAATGGCTCCTGGTTCGGAGTCAATGGGGCCGCCATGTGCGGCACAACCACTGACGACGCCATTTACCGTATTGTGGGTTTCCTTGGGATTGAACTCCAGGCGACGAGATTCCCTGAGCTAGGCATTGCAGGCTGTGACATTGAGATAACCGGCCACCACGGCACATTCATCTCCTCATTGCCCGGATCCCTCCCCGTAATAGCTACTTATGTGGTATCGACAACAACGTATTCGGCTGATAGAAGGACAGTGCTGATTGGTGTCAAGGACAGTAGTGGCGGGGCTCCCTCGAAGCTCCTGGATTACAAGCTGGCAGGCGTATGCGCGGGATAGTCGGCAAATGTTTGCCTGATGGCAGAACACAAAAGGCCCCTGGGAATACCCCAGGGGCCTTTTTGTTGCGACGGAGAGTTGGAGGCGACGGGCGGATTCGAACCGCCGAATAGGGGTTTTGCAGACCCCCGCCTTAGACCGCTTGGCTACGTCGCCCCGTAATATGATGCGTGGTGCCGAGGAGGAGACTCGAACTCCTACAGCCGTTTAAGGCCACAGCGCCCTCAACGCTGCGTGTCTACCAATTCCACCACCTCGGCACAGATGAGAAACCTTCGATCCCGTCAGGGAATCAACTGCCTCACAGTGTCTGAATTATAGCCAAGGCGGTTCCCTGTGTCCACCGTAGCCGACTCCCTAACTGTTGTTCTCAGGACTCCAGGAGGAGACGCCCTGAGAATTCAGTGGGCGTGAAGCTCGTCAGTTCATGTGCGAGCCGCCACTCACATTGAGCGCCTGTCCAGTGATGTTGGACGCGAGGTCCGACGCCAGGAACGCCGCCGCATTGCCGATATCTTCGGGTGTTTGCTCTCGGCCAAGAGGGATACGCTCGGCCACGTAACGGTCGAAGACCTCGCGCTCGCTCAGGCCCCGATCTCGCTCGTTTACCTTCTCATATCGTGCAGCGATTCTCCGCCACATGGGTGTCCACAGGAGACCAGGGCAGATGGCGTTGACGTTAATATTGAACTCTGCCAGATCTACCGCCGCCGTCTGGGTCATGCTGATCACCGCAGCTTTTGACGCCGAATATGGGCTGCTGGTTTTCGAGCCTAGCCTTCCTGCTATGGAGGAAATATTGACGATCTTGCCGTACCGCTGCTTCATCATGTTCGGTGCCACAGTCTCGGTCACCCGTGCCATGCCTCGAATATTGATTGCGAAGATCAGGTCCCAGTCTTCGTCTCCCGGCATCTCCCTGGACTCCCATCCAGGAGCGGCGATGACGCCTGCATTGTTAATTAGGATGTCGATTCGCCCGAATCGATCCAATACAGTACTAACCATCGAGTCAACCGATGCCTGATCGGCTACGTCAGCCTCTACTGCGATGGACTCACGACCGAGGGCTGCTATCTCAGCCGCAACCGCCTCCGCATCGCCCATGTGTAGGTCCGCGATTGCCACATCCGCGCCGTTGTGCGCCATGACGAGTGCGATCCCTCTGCCAATGCCGCGACCTCCGCCAGTCACAAGTGCAATTTTATTGGTGATATCCATAGTGCTACCCCGTCGTGGTATAGGTCTCTGCAAGGGCGAAACAACACGAGCTGGCTGGGCCGTCGGGGCCGGTGTTCTTGCGCCACGAGGGCCGTTCGAAGACCTCTCCGGGGGCCTGATCTCCGTCCACGGTGATGGTAGAAGCGTCCGCGAACATCAAGACCGAAAAGGTCACCACCTTGCCATCTGGGGCTGGAGGGAGATCGCCCATGATCACGGGCTCCACGAGGCTGCTCCAGGTTGCGACAATTCGCGTGTCATCGTACTCGATAACCCAGGATGGTGAATCACGAACGTCTCCCTGCCTGTAGACCCGGCCCACTTTCACGGGCAGATCGATGTTGTTGAACGGATCGTCCGCAGCTCCCGCCCTCACCCGCTCCATCGTAAACTTGTGCAGGTCCAGACTGTCGGTCACGGCCACCGAAAGTGACGGCTCGCCCGGTATGCTGACCAGGGCGACGCTACCCTCGCCGGCTTCGCTATATCGTGTGTGGTAGACCCCGACTGACGCACTGTTTGAGGTCTCGCCTGGCCGTCGTAAGTACATTATCCAGTGCTCGCCTGACCAGAGTAGCTTGCCGTCTCTTAGCATGTTGCCTCCGCGCTGTTAATCCCGTCACGCTGCGCGCTGGGATTATAAATGGGCTCATTTTTGGGGTCAAATTTTGCAAAGGTATTCCCGAGACGGCGCCCAGATACTGCCCTGACTCGGCGACGATCCCGGCTGCAGGGCTCGTATCGCTGACCATCCACGGCGGATGCAAGACTATCGCATCGTCCGCATCGGGGGCGTTAGGGCCGGTATTTTGCCAGGTCGGAGGTACCCAGGTCGTGACTTTCCGCCGACCGGCGTAACCTTGCCAGCTCAAGCGTGAGGTACTCCGACTCAGGGTCAGTATCGTCTTTGATTGTGGTTGCCGTCTCGCGCTGACTGCGGGCGACCTGCTTTAGGGCCTCGCTGAGCATTTTCGCGAGGACTGGATTGACGCTTATCTGGCTGGCGAGACTCTCCATGTCTCCACTGGAGCCCATCTATTGGGAATGATTGTGTTCTGTTGCGGGGACGTTCAGGCCCTCCGATGCAATATCGGTGTCCTGCCGCCTAATCGTGTCGGGAGTTTCACGTATCTCGACTGAGTCAGAGGAGGAGTCGCAGCGATCGGCTCCTGGACGGGTAGTGAGCCCGGAACAGCGGGCTCTTCCAAGAAGTGGTGCAGCACGTGCTGATTGACCTCCAATCGCCCAATTATCTGGTCACCGCACACGAGGCACCGATACTCGTCGTTCTTGGCTCTACTGATTACCTCAAATAGTCCGAGTTGCAGGAGGACTGAAGGGTCCTTGGTGAACTTTGCGCAGAACCAGCGGACAGTCGCCTCGTTCACTCCGAGGCTTCGGGAAATGCGCGCCGCCGACTAGCCCCCTTGATGCCCCACAGGATGAGCCTGTGCTCATTCTAGGTAATGCTCCTGCTTGCAGGCTGTTGAAACGGAGGTACGCTGGAACACAGAGCCACAGTGCGTGACCCTGGGCTATTTGAACCAGCCTTGCTGGTATCCGTATAATATTGGTGCGGCGCTTGCCTCTGCTGGTTGGCGCACAAGTCCAACAGAGCGAAGAGCAAGCCGATACACCTGCCCAGGTGGCGGAATGGTAGACGCGGCGGACTTAAAATCCGCTTCCCTTAACGGGAGTGTGGGTTCGAATCCCTCCCTGGGCACCAGTTTTTCGTAGCGGACGTGGTCGTTAGTGTTTACAAAAGTGTTTACAAGTTCCTCGTAGCGTTCCTTTA
>CAUZNX010000029.1:0-8844 GCA_963580905.1 Dehalococcoidia bacterium
TCATCGCCGCTATTGCGGTTGCACTGATGAGGGATGCCGTGGTGCTGCCTGAGGGCTCACCGGAGAGGGCTGTGCAGCTCTATCTCCAGGCCATCTCTGAGGAAGACTTCGAGGCTGCCCAGGCAACTCTGTCCTCCGAACTCAAGGAGCGGTGCTCTTTGGAGGCGTTGTACGCCCGGTCCTACGCCAGGGGAAACCTCGACAATTCCAGGGTGGCTCATAATACCACCAACCTTGTCGATGACAAGGCGATAGTCGTGTTCGAGGTGACCCAGGTGTCACAGGGCGGCCCCTTCGATCTTAACGAGTGGTCTCACGACGAGCACTACACCCTGGTTCGCGAAGAAGGGGAGTGGCGCATCTCGGCCAGTCCGTGGCCCTACCAGGGCTGCACGCAACCCCGGATCCCCATCGTGAAGCCGACCATAGTGCCCGCGCCCAAAACGGTCCCGGCCACTACCACCGACACAGCCCGATGACGCACAACGCGCAGGACAGGAGTCGTAACTGATGGAAAGCCTGCTGTTCTTCATACCGGCCCTGCTGATACTAGCGGTGCTCGGGGCCATCGTATATGGCCTGGTGGCCCTCGCCAGGCGGCGTAGGGGATTCCAGGAGATCGATCCCGGAATCGGCAGCGTGCGTCGTCTGTACTTCTATGTCGTTTCGTTCGTTGCGTTGATGATGGCGGCGTCCGGGGTCGTCGTGACCACCCTGTTCGTCCTCGACTCGATTTTCGTGGGAGCCACCGTTTCTGGCAACACCGTGCAGCTTGCCTCCGGCCTTGCGCTAATCATCGTGGGCCTCCCGCTGTGGTACTTCCACTGGCGGATGGTGACACGGTACGTTGCAGAGCTGCCCGTGGAGGCCCGCTCGGTCCTGAGGAAGATCTACATATATCTCGTCCTAGGGACCGCCGCGACATTCTTCCTTAGCGCGGCTTACGCGGTAGTGTCATTCCTTCTCGGTGACGGGGACTACTCCGGTTACCCCTGGGCCACCCTGGTTGTCTGGGCGGCGGTGTGGGCCTTCCACTGGCGTATGGAGAGCCAGGAGGGGCAACCCACTCCTGAGATCCGTTCCGTCCGCAGGCTCTACCTCTATTTGCTTGCGTTGGGACTGCTGTCCGCCACCACTTTCGGGGCCGCCCAGCTCATCTACGGAATTCTGCGTGAGGCCTACGGAGGCCTGACATCCGAGTCAGTAGTCATCTCATCGTCCGGTAGATTGTGGAGTTCTGGAGCGCAGCAGGCTCTGGCCCTTCTCCTGGTGGCGGCGCCTGCCTGGGCGGTGCACTGGTTCCATTTCACCAGGAAAGATGGCGCGTCCACGATGCGCCAGGTGTACCTCTACGGGTTCGTAATTGCCGGGAGTGCGGTGACTATCCTGATCGGAGTCGGCACCATTTTATTCGGCATCCTCGAGTGGGCAATCGGCCTGCCGGTTGCCACGGCCGCCGCCCAGTTCCGGTTCCTGCCTGGGGGCATCGCCACGCTGATCGTCGCCGGAGTGGTCTACTTCTACCATCGATCGGTGGCGGGGTCAGAGGACGAGTCGTGGTCGCCTGAGGCATGGGCGGTGCGCGGAGCTGTCCTCTACGCATCGACAGCGGTCGGTGTGGCCTTGACCGCGTTTGCTGTAGGTGCGATTGTCGAAACAGTATTCGAGGCCATAGAGGGATCAGGTTCGTTTTCTGGTGGGGATCAGTGGAGAGACCGACTTGCCCTCACAATCACCTTCGGCATCCTCGGTGTTCCCTTGTGGGCCTACTACTGGAACGCTATTCGTCGCAGGGTTCTCTCCGACGGGGTCGAAGAGCGCCTGACCACAGCGCGAAAGATCTTTATCTTCGGGATCCTTGGCGTGGGAATGCTCGCGCTGATAGGCAGCGTCAGCGTTCTGCTGTTCACCTTCCTCCGGGAGCTTCTGGACGGCAATCTATCGGATGTCATTAGCGATTCGCGAGGGGCCGTCGTAGTCATAGTGCCAGCGCTGATTATCCTGCCCTACCACTGGTTCGTTTACAAAGAGGACCGCAGGCTCGCACCCGAATCAGAGGCGGGAGACCGCCCGACCATGCGCAAAAAGGCCGTGACCGTCCTAGTTGCTGCAGGGAGCGCGGCGTTCCTCGAAGGGCTGGAAAAGGCTTTGGGCTACCGTGTGGACCTGCTGCAACGCGCTGACCCGGACTTTTTTGTTCCCGAGATATCCGAGGAGCAGGCTTACAGCCTGGCTAGCCGCATCGTGGACGCGGAGGGACTCAACGTACTGGTGGTCCCAGAACCGGACGGGGTAAACGTTCTTTCGTACCGGTAGCCGTCTACCTAGCGGACCACCCCGCGTGTCTTGAGGTCGCTGATGTCGACAGGCGCGTAGTCGTACTCGGCCAGAACCGCGTCAGTGTGCTGCCCCAACGTCGGGGCAGCCGTGCGAACCGAGCCAGGGGTCTCCGACAGCTTGATCGGGATCCCGAGGTTCCGGGTCGTTCCCGCCAGGGGATGCTCCAACTCCACAACCATGTCTCGTGCGGTCACCTGCGGGTCCGCGAAAACCTCGGCCATGTCGTTGATCGGACCGCAGGGCACCCCAGCGCTTTCCAGTACCTCCAACCAGTGGGTCGTAGATTGCTTCGAAAGCGTGTCCTGGAGTGTATCCTCTAGAGAGACCACGTTCTGCATTCGAAGGGCGTTGCTGGCGAATTTTTCTTCCTCTAAAAGGTCCTCGCGGCCGATTGCGCGGCACAGCCGCTCCCAGTTAGCCTGGTTTGCCCCGCCTACCATTATGTGGCTGTCTTTCGTGGCAAAGGCCTGGTACGGCGCGGACAGGTGGTGCCCCGAGCCCACCGGGCCCGGAGGGACGCCTGTGGCGAAGAACATGGCCGATTCCCAAATCGTATATGCGATCCCAGCCTCCAACAGTGAAGCGTCGATATGCTGCCCCATGCCGGTCTTGAGTCGGCTGACATAGGCATTCATTATCCCGAACGCCGCGTATATCCCCGCGTTCAGGTCCGTGATCGGCGGGCCGTTCCTCATGGGTGGGCCGCCCGCAACCCCTGTGATGGACATGAGGCCTGACATCCCCTGAGCCATCAGGTCGAATCCTGGTCGGTCCTTGTACGGCCCGGTAGTCCCGAATCCCGAAATAGAGCAGTAGACGAGGGCCGGATTCTCCCTGCGCAGATCCTCGTAGCCGAGCCCCATGCGGTCCATGGTCCCCGGCCTCATGTTTTCCACCACCACGTCCGCGGCTCCGGCCATGCGGCGAACAATCGATTGCCCTTCAGCGGACTTCAGGTCGATCACAATGCTGCGCTTGTTGCGGTTGATTCCCATGAAGGCGGCCGACTCGCCGTTGATGAATGGAGGCCCGCTCCGCCGGATGTCGTCGCCGCCGTTGGGCTTCTCTATCTTGATCACATCGGCACCCATGTCGGCCAGAAGCATGGTGCAAAACGGACCTGCCATGAATTGCGTCAGGTCCAGCACCTTTATTCCGTCCAACGGCGGTTCGTGAGTCACAGGGTTATCTCCATGCTAGCGCCCCGAAAATCGAGGCTTGCGACGTTCGAGGAATGCGCGACGCCCTTCCTGAAAGTCCTCGCTATCGAAGTTGACGAAGGGGAGGCCAGCCTCTTCTGTAGTTAGCCCGGCGGGAGAGGGACCATCAATCACCCGCCGTAGTATCTGCTTGTGGACGCTGTGGGAAAGGGGAGCCAGCTCAGCGATCTCGTGGGCCAGCCCCTCCACGTAGCTGTCGCTCTCCTCAAGGGGGACGACCTTGGTGACCAGACCAATACGAAATGCCTCGGGGGCGTCGATCGTTCGTCCGCTGAGCAGAATATATGACGAGTTGCCGGGGCCGACCAGCCTCACCAGCCTGCTTATCTCGTGGTGGCCGACAACGATTCCCAGCCGCGCCGCGGGTATGGCGAACCGCCCGTTGTCGGCGGCGATACGCATGTCGGCAGCTAGGGTCAACTCACATCCACCGCCTATGCAAAACCCTTTGATGTGGCAGATCGTCGGTACGGGCAGCGCCTCGATCGCGTCCACAGCCGCGTCGAAGGCGGCCTGATACACCTTTGCCTGCTCGGAATTGGTGCGGAATCGGTCGAAGTCCTTGATGTCCGCCCCCGCGGAGAAAGACTTCTCGTCTGCGCCCCTGAGCACCACAACCCGGACGCTATCGTCCGCCGCGAGCTCGGTAGCCAGGCGGCGTAACTCCAGCCAGCCTTCGTAGCTGATGGCGTTGCGCTTCTCGGGACGGTTGAGCACGATGGCGGCAATGCCGTCATCATGCTCAACATACATGTCTGCGGACAAGTGGGAACCCTCCGCCTTGTGAAGGCGTTGCGATGTTATATCACGGTGTGGCGGGCACGCAACAAGCCGGAGGCGTAGGTGAGGTCAGTACGACGAGTAGCCGCCGTCCACGGGGATAGCCGTGCCCGTGACGTAGTCCGATGCCCTGCTGGCCAGGAACACCGCCGCACCGGCGAGGTCGCCGGGCTCTCCCCAGCGGCCAGTCGGGATACGCGACGTTATGAATGCGTTCCGCTCACTGTTCTCCGGATTCTCATAGGCTGCGGTCAGCCCGGTGCGTATCCAGCCGGGGAGGATGGCATTTACCTGAATGTTGTCTTTTGCCCAGGCGATACCCAGGCTCTTGGTCAACTGTACTACGCCGCCCTTGCTGGCGGAGTATGACGCCACCCAGTCGCTGCCGAAGAGAGATGTCATGGACCCGATGTTGATCACTTTCCCGCCGCCGGATGCTGCCATAGTCGGGTACGCCGCCTTGGCGCACAGGAATACGCCCCGTAGATTGATCCCCATGACTTGGTCCCACTCTTCGACACTGTAGTCCTGAGGCGGCTTCCGGACGGCAATGCCGGCGTTGTTGACCAAACAGTCCATGCGGCCGAATCGATCGAGGACAGCAGACATTGCCTCGGCCACCGAGTCCTCGTCAGCCACATCCAGGGCCAGGCCCAGCGCGTCGACTCCCAACTCACGTATAGCCTCGACGGCAGACGCAGTTTTGATTTCGTCTCGTGCGGCCACAACGATGTTTGCTCCGGCGGTCGCGAGCCCCTTTGCTATGCCCAGGCCGATGCCGCCGTTGCCCCCGGTGACCATCGCAACCTTGCCCGTCAGGTCAAACATGTCGACCATGCGATTACCTCGTGATAGATGCCACTGGTGATGGTGAAGCGGTGTTCCAAGGAGCGGAGTCCTCCCAACCCAAGAGAAAATGAAAAAAGAATTGATTTCTGAGGGACACACTCAGGCTCCCGGCAGATGGGCTCCGCCCCTCTGCACACCTCAAAGAGGAGGTAGCCCTGTTTTTGACGTATTTGGCGGGACTTTCGAACCACCAGCGTGCGCAGCACCTACTTTGGGCGCTGCACCTTGCGCAATGGGCCGTTCGGCCTGAGTTGATCCAGCATTATTGAGGTGGTGGCTGCGACCGGCTTGCCCTGCTCCCGGCGTTGTGCGAGCAGGTCCAAGGCCAGGTCGGACAGGGCAGGTACGACACGCATCTCCTCAGGCTGATACCTCATGCAGCGACGGTTCAGCACCTGGGCCGCGCGCTCTGTCTTCTCGGTGCAGCCGTAGGCGTAGGGGCACATGTATGCATAGCAGATCGTCGTCTCGCGATAGATGTCTCGAACGCCGCTTTCGGAGGGCGGCAATCTGGTGCTGAGAAACGATGAAAGGAGGCCGGCTGGGCCCGGTTGTGGTGCGCCTTGACGCATTCTTGTCCTTGTGCGGGAGGATCTTGCTTGGACGACTAGTTTTCTAAAGTTTGGCAGTATCTTATACAACAGATAGCCAAGTTACAAGAACAAGAAAAGAACATGGCGCGCATTAGGGGAAGAGCTACGCACGCTAGTACATGGCGCAGCCCTGCCGAGAGGTATCAACTCTGGGGGTGTGCAGAGGGAGTACGGCCCTTCTCCGGGGAAAGCCCGTCCCGGTACCGAGGACTAATCTCGGTACCTGAGGGACTCCTCGGCGCGTTCGCTCATGACGCCGTCCCGCATCTCCTTGACTTCGTCTGCCATGGCGAGGAGCGTGGAGTCATGGGTCGCAGCGACGACGCTGATCCCCTGTTCGCGCACCATCTCGATGAAGAGGCCGAATATGGACCGCGCATTGGTAGAGTCCAGCTCTCCGGTGGGCTCATCCGCGAGAAGGAGCGGCGGCCGGGTCACCATGGCCCGTGCGATGGCGACACGCTGCTGCTCGCCGCCAGATAGCTCATACGGCCTGTGTTTCGACCTGCGCGTGAGGCCGACCATCTCCAAGGCGTCCTTGGCACGCTGCTCTCGCTCTCCGGCGCGGACGCCGGAAATTCGGAGAGGCAGCTCCACATTCTCGAACGCCGACAACAGAGGGAGCAGGCCGAAGGACTGGAACACGAAGCCGATCTTGTGGCGACGAATCTCGGTGAGTTGCTTCTCCCCCATCTCCGCAAGATCCTGGCCTTCGAGGAGAACAGAGCCACTGGTGGCCTTGTCGAGGCCCGCCATCAGGTTCAGGAGCGTGGTCTTGCCAGAGCCGGACCTGCCCACCACGGCGATGAATTGGCCGGGGTGGACCTCCATGCTCACGTCGCGAACCGCGACAACCAACTCTGAGCCGAGCTGGTATTCGCGGCCCAGGTTTATCGTTTCCACAATCTTCTGATTGTCGTTCAAACGCGGCTCCTCTATCGTACTGGCCCGTTGCCTCTGCAGTGCCTAGGCATCACCGGACTGCAGGGTTACCTTGCCATCCTCTACTACTACCCTCGCCCGGTCCTTGATCTTCAGCTCGTCTAGGTACTCCCTCGGTATCTGTACCCGGCCTGCGCCGTCCACCAGCGTGAACTCCTCGAGCTCCACTCCGGTTTCGGCCTCGCCGGATACCCGCCTGAAGGACACCTTCCGGCGAATCTCAGTCGACATCTTGCCGTCCAATATCATGACGACGCGGCCGACCTTGTATGCGATGTCCGGGTCGTGGGTGACGATGAGTATCGTGGTGTTGAGTTCTTGGTTTACGGTGCCGAACAGGTCCAGAATTTCCCCTGCCGTGGCGTCGTCCAGCTCGCCGGTTGGCTCGTCCGCTAGTAGGAGAGGCGGATGGTTGGCTAGCGCCACGCCAATTGCTACTCTCTGTTGCTCACCGCCCGAAAGCTTCTCGGGGGTGTGGTCTATTCTGTGACCCATGCCCATGAGCTCCAGCAGCTCCCTCGCCCGGTCGTTCCGCTCCTTGCTGGAAATATCGGTAAGCATCATTGGGAGCGCGACGTTCTCGAGAGATGTCAGATACGGGAACAGGTTGCGGCTGGTCTGCTGCCACAGGAAGCCCACGTCCTCGCGACGGTAGACCTCCACATCCTTGGTGCTCATGCGGAGCAGATCCTTGTCGCCGACACGGATCTTGCCGGCAGAAGGGTTGTCGTAGCCCGCCAGGATATTCAGGAGTGTGGTCTTGCCGGAGCCGCTCGCCCCAACGATGGCCACCACCTCGCCCGCATTGACCTCCAGGTCGAGCCCACGCAGGGCCACCACTTCGAGGTCGGCGATCTTATATATCTTGAACAGATCTTCGCAAAGTATGTACGGGTCTTGCTCTGCTACCATCGTAAACTCCCGCGCTTCGTGCTCATGGCTCGCAACCCATTACCGCCCGCTAACTTCAACGCCACCCTAAGGAGATGGTTAGTCTGGAGACTAGCCTAGGCCCAATATCCACTACGCCTTGGAATAGATATGGCTAGACAACGGGGTAGAGTGTATCGCAATTCGCCGGTTGGGAACAGGGCGCTCAGGTTCCCGATAATGATACTATTCTACGGTTCGAATAGTTCGGTGTTGGGGTAGAAGTCAGACCACGCGAACCAGAATGAGTTGAAGAATAGCACCGGTTTCAATCGGCGTCCCTCAAGCACCCCATCGACCGCGATGCCGGTCAGCTTGCTCCAGACCGTTCCCGTATCGTCGTCAGTCATATCGCGGCTCTCGGATCCCTCGGAGAAGGTCAGCAGCTCGCCATCCACCGTCCTGTCAAAAATGGCGGTGGTTCCTTTGGAGCGATCGAAAGCCACAACGATGTCGAGGCCCTCGAATGTGTCGTTGAGGACGCCCACGGTCGCCATGTCAGTGTGCGCATATGCTCGCGCGCCCTCTTCGCCAACGAGACCAACGACCAGCTGCTTGCCGATCAAACGCTCGTCGTAGTTCGCCTGACCTATGACTCCAGAATTGGGCGAGGCATAGTAACTGTTGTACTGGTCGTAGACCCCTCCATCTGTGTCGAGAACCAGGGTATCCGGGTGCTCATCCTTCCACGTGGACCACATCACAATCTGGGATGCCACGATGCCAAGGGTCTCACCGGCTAGTTCGCCCTCCACGGCCTGGCCGAGGAACTGGCTCCACAACGTTTCCGTCTGCCTGTCGTACATCACCAGCGCATTCATTATCAGCTTGCCGGACACGCCGAAGGTCAGCTCCATCCCCGCTACCTCTCGGGCATACACGATGCCCGTGAAACACAGCGGTCACCACGTTACCGCGACCGGTTTGCCTCCGATTACGTCGTTGACGACCTCTCGGGAGCTCAGGAAAGCGGTCGAGTAGGCTTTGTGTTCGCCGTTAAAAGAGAGGCCGATTACCAGGTAGCGGTCGACCAGGTTCTGCGAGGCCTCCGTGGCGGTAATGAACACAGGATTGTCGATCGCAGGGATGGCGTCTCTGGGCAGGATGGAGTGAATTTCGAGCGTGCGCTCCTTCGTGCCGTCACCATCCGGCTGGCTGAACTTGATTATTCGCCTGCCAGTCTTAGGGGC
>CAUZNX010000030.1:0-8783 GCA_963580905.1 Dehalococcoidia bacterium
ATCTCGGGCCAGAAGTACGGTGATGACCCGGATAAGAGCTACGCGATGCGTGTCGTCTCGGAGCACTGCCGGAGCACGGCGTTTCTGCTTGCGGATGGCGTAGTTCCGGGCAACGAAGGGCGAGGTTACGTGCTGCGGCGGATAATCCGCCGGGCAATTCGGTACGGTCGCCGGTTGGGGCTCGAAGAGGTCTTTCTAGGCCGAGTATCTTCGCTGGTAATTGAAATGATGGGCGACGTGTACCCGGAACTTAGAAACCACGAAGAATTCATACTGACCGCCCTCCGGTTGGAGGAAGAGAAGTTCCAACGCGCATACGAGAACGGCTCCGCGATGCTCGCCGATGCTATGAAGTCTGAAGGCACGCTCCCGGGAGAGGTCGTCTTCAAGCTTTGGGATACCTTTGGGTTCCCGGTAGAAATGACTCGCGAGATAGCAAGCGAGGCCGGGGTAGAAGTGGACATGGACGCCTTCGAGAAGGAGATGGAGACGCAGCGCCAACGAGCGCGAGCCGCAGGGAAGTTCGGAGGCGGAGACCGCACGAAGATCCGGCAGTACGAGAGCCTTGGAGTGGGCGGTACCGGTTTTTTGGGCTACGAAAAGCTGACGACGTCGTCTGTGGTAGTCGGGCTAATCGCCAACGGCGAGGTCGTGAGCGAGGCCAACGAGGGCGATGAGATTGAGGTCGCGTTGGTCGAGACGCCCTTCTATCCGGAGGGCGGTGGCCAGGTGGGCGACTCAGGGGACATCTCCGGGGCCGATGGCAAGGTCGGAGTCGACGACACTCAGACCGTGATGCCGGGATTGATTATGCACATCGGCAAGGTGGTCAAGGGCAAGGTGTCGCTGGGGGAGACGGTGGACGCCCACGTCAACCCGACACGGCGAGAAGACGCCGCTCGCAATCACACTGCAACCCACATGCTCCACGCGGCGCTCCGGCAGGTGCTGGGATCTCATGTTCGACAGGCAGGCTCACTGGTTGCCGCGGACCGATTGCGGTTCGACTTCAGCCACGTTGAGGCGATGACTGTCGAGGAGATTCAGGCGGTGCAGCTGCTCGTCAATGAGAAGATACGGCAGAATGCGACGGTGCATCGCAGCGAGGATACCTATACGCAGGCCATACGCAGGGGCGCGCTTGCCTTCTTCGGCGACAAGTACGATGAGAAGGTGCGCCTGGTCGAAATAAAAAATGGCGCGACGTTCAGCTTCGAGGTGTGTGGCGGAACCCACGTGGAGCGGACCGGGGAGCTTGGGACTGTTTATGTCCTGGGCGAGTCGAGTATTGGCGCCGGGATGCGCAGGATCGAGGCGGTGAGCGGCCGAGGGGCAGAGCGGATGGTCAACGAGCGCTTAGCGATCCTGAACAATGTGACCGTCACCCTTAATACATCGGTGGGGGACACAGCCGGAAGTGTCAGGGTCGTCTTGGACCAGGTGGACTCGTTGCGCCGGGAAAATGCTGAATTGGAAACACGGCTGTCCTTGCAGGCAGCGTCAGACATGCTGGATTCCAGGCAGGATGTCGATGGAATCAGCTTGCTGGCACGCAGGGTAGAGGTTTCGAGCGCAGATGCGCTGCGAGAGATGGGTGATTTCCTCAGGGATAAACTCGGCTCCGGCGTGGTTGCGCTGGGCACGGTTATCGACGACCGCCCCCAACTCCTTGTAATGGTTACGCCTGACCTGGTGGAGTCTGGCCTTGATGCCGTGGCTATCGCAAGGAGCGCCGCTAAGCCCATTCAGGGTGGCGGCGGCGGTCGACCAGGGGTAGCCCAGGCGGGCGGTCGCAACTCCGGCGGCCTCGATGACGCCATCGCCCTGGTCGAGGGGCTCGTTCGCGAGGCGGGTGTGGGACGGTGAGGGTGTTAGCGCTGGATGTTGGCGATAAACGGACTGGCGTTGCACTCTCCGACTCGATGGGGATGATTGCCACTCCGCTGACTACTATTCATGCCGGCGACGAGGATGAGCTTGCGACGGCGGTCGTGGCCCTAATTGCAGAACATGGAGCAGGGGAAGTCGTGGTCGGCATGCCTCTCACGCTGGCCGGAGAGATGGGGTCGCAGGCCAAACGTACCGGCCACTTCGTGCGGCTCCTGAAGGGGCTCACAGCCCTTCCGGTCAAAACGGTGGATGAACGCCTGTCCACTGTAGAAGCGACGCGGAGGATGCGTGAAGCTGGAACGCGCCGGAAGAAGGCCCGTGAGAATATAGATGCCGCAGCGGCGGCGGTGGTGCTGCAGGCGTACCTCGACTCGGGTGGTGGCAGGGGCTGACGGGCTATTTGGAGGTGGCTGGAGCGTCAATCTCCATCAAGATCGCTCGCGATCAGGTCCAGGATGCCCTCCGGGTACACGGGGACGTCCGGTGAGCGCAATTCCCCCTCTGAGATCCAGCGCAGAGGGAATCTAATGCCATCGCTTTCAACCCCTTCCGACGGCACGCCTTCCCTCGACCGCACCCGGCCGATGAAACAGAACACGACCTCGTGCTCCGTCTCTCCCTTGTAGGTAAAAATACTCTCCAGGACTCCAAGGAAGCGGGGGGCTTCGACATCGACGCCGATCTCCTCCCGTACTTCGCGTATGGCGGCGGTCAGCGCCAGTTCCGCGAATTCAATGCCGCCCCCACGGGAACCAAGAAGGCGCGCTGGTCGAGAGGGTCAACGCCCACGGAAAACAGGTATTCGCCGCCGTGCGTGATGACGTAGACGGCCTTGAGACGCTGGAATCGACCGCTGCTGCTGATTTTCATCTTTCGGGGGACCTCCCGTAAGCCACGTAGTGCAAGTTGTCGTTGGCCAGAAAAGGTGCCGAATATCGTATGGGTTGCAGCGGCGAGCGGTCAAACTGCCGAATCACGTTGACCGAACTTTCTTGTTGGCCCAACTAGCCGCTGATATACTTTGGCTTCAATGACTCAGCACATTAATTTGCTCGCATACCCTGCGGGGCACTCCATTTCCCCGGCTTTTCAGCAGGCTGCCCTGGATCACTGCGGCCTTGATGCTCGCTATGCCGCCTTGTCGACGGCTCCGGATGCCCTCGGAGATGCGGTGGATATGTTACGGACCGAGCAGTATCTGGGTGCGAATGTCACGATCCCTCACAAGGTCGCTGTGCGACGTCACCTCGACGCGCTGGACCCCTGGGCGGAGACCCTGGGGGCGGTCAACACCATTGTGAAACAGAGCGACCGGCTCATAGGCCACAACACAGATGCTTACGGCCTATTGAGGGCGTTGAGGGAACAGGCAAATTTCGAGCCGCGAGGCCGGTCTGTACTGCTACTTGGGGCCGGTGGGGCCGCTCGTGCTGCCGCATTTGGCCTGTGTCGTGAGGGGGTCGCATCTTTGACCATCGCCAATCGGACGCTCGAAAGGGCCGTCGATTTGGTTATGGCATTGAGGAAGGCGGGGCCGGTACTAACGGCGACCTCTATGGCAGTGGACGAGATCGCGGAGGCTGTGGAGGGAGCAGACCTGGTGGTTAACGCTACATCAGTGGGCATGAGTCACGGTGGAGCTGCTGGCGAGTCACCCATCGACGTTGGCCTGTTGCGCCCCGGCACGATCGTATTCGACATGGTCTACACGCCGATGGAAAGTCCACTGATTGAGGGAGCGCGTTCGGTCGGAGCGGTTGGCGTGTCCGGGCTGTGGATGCTGATATATCAGGGCGCGGCGGCCTTTGAGCTGTGGACGGGACAGGATGCGCCGGTCGAGGTCATGTACGAAGCGGGCAAGTCTGCGCTGTTGTCGGCGGCGAGGCCATTATGAGAGAAAACATTTTCCTCACCGGGTTCTCAGGTACGGGCAAGTCTACGGTGGGAAGAGCCGTAGCGCGCTTGCTGGGCTGGCAATTCGTCGATACGGACGAGCTGATTGTGGAGGCCACCGGCAAGCCGATTGCAACTATATTCGAAGAAGGCGGTGAGGCAGCGTTTCGACGTTTGGAGAACGAACACCTCACCGAGGTATGCGAGGCCGAAAGGCAGATTGTTTCTACCGGCGGCGGGATTGTGATGGATGACCGGAACCGCCGATTGATGGAGACCAGTGGTGTAGTTGTTTGCCTGGAGGCTGGACTCGGGACGATTCACCGGCGGATCCTGGCTGAAGAGGGTCCGGCGATCAGGCCGATGCTGTCTGACCCCGACCCCTTACGGCGCATCGGTGCGCTCAAGGCGGAGAGGCAGGCTGGATACGCTCGAGCACATTGGACGGTGCACACCGACCGTCTCACCCCGGAGGAAGCTGCCGGTGAGGTGGCGCGGGCTTATCGGATTTTGACTGATCGAGTAGAGGGAACTCCTACAACTCAGTCCTATCCCTCCAAGAGGGAGAGGGCGGGAAACCAACCTCATGTTCTCTCTGTACGTACTACGGCTGGAGACTATCCGGTATGGGTGGGCTGGGGGAACCTGGCCCAGCTTGGCGGGCGTGTTCGCGAGATTGTGGGCGAAGGGGCGGCCTATGTCGTGACCGACGCTGGCGCCTCGGCCCACGCAGCTATCGCCAGCGAGTCTCTGGCGGCGGCGGGTGTTCCTGTACAGGTCTTGGAGTTGCCGTCTGGAGAGGGCAGCAAGACGCTAGATACGGTACGGCAGATATATGGCTGGCTTGCGTCTCACAGAGCGGAGCGTGGCGATCTGGTGGTGGCCGTAGGCGGTGGGGTTGTCGGCGATGTGGCGGGGTTCGCGGCCGCGACCTATCTACGTGGGATGCGCTTCGCACAGGTGCCGACGACACTTCTGGCCATGATGGACTCCTCTATCGGCGGCAAGACGGGGGTTGATCTCTCGGAGGGGAAGAACCTGGTGGGGGCGTTCCATCAGCCGCAGTTTGTTTTGGATGACGTCAGGACGCTGCAAACACTGCCTGAACGGGAGCGAATCTCGGGCTGGGCGGAGGCTATCAAGCATGGGCTGATCGCCGATGAGGGACTGCTTCGCAGCTTCGAGGACAAGGGCGAGGCGATTCGCTCTTTGGGTGGGGTTGCTACCACGGAGATCATCGCCCGGAGTGTCGCGATAAAGGCGGATGTTGTTTCCAGGGATGAGCGTGAGACGCTGGGCCTGCGCGTGTTGCTCAACTACGGACACACCATTGCTCATGCTTTGGAAGCGGCGACTGGCTACGAAAAGTATTTGCACGGCGAGGCTGTCAGCATAGGGATGATGGGTGCGGCGGCGGTGTGTCGCGGACTGGACATGCTCACCGACGCTGATGTCGATAGGCAACGGCGATTGCTGGAGGCCTATGGACTGCCGGTGAGGCTTGATCAAACGGGTCTGGAGGGGGCGATGGCGGCGGCGATGGCGTTGGACAAAAAAACGGTGGGTGGTGCCATCAGATGGGTGCTGCTCGATGGAATCGGCCACGCTGTTACACGCGCGGATGTGCCTTCAGACCTGGTGGACGAGGCATTGCGGGGGCTGTGTCCATAATCGAGACTAGAGCATAATGGACTGGCTGTGGCTTCTGCTGCTTGGCCTTGGCACCGGCGGCTTCGGTGTCATTACCGGCACCGGCGGTGGTGTCATCATGGTCCCTGTGTTGTTGCTGGTCTTCAATATGGAGCCAACTGCGGTTTCAGGCACCTCTCTGGCGCTGGTCGCGGTGACCAGCTTCTCCGGCTCACTGGCGTACCTTCGCAAGCGGCTTGTGGACAAGCGCAGCGGCTTGATGTTCGCGGCGGCGGCCCTGCCGGGCTCCGTGGTGGCTCCCTTCGCGGTCAAGCTGGTTGCGGGGGATGTCTTCAGAGGCCTGTTCGGACTGCTTCTTTTGAGCCTGGCGGCCTACACGCTAGTGAAAACTCTGCGTTCGGGCAGTGGGAATTCCGAGGCGTCGCATTCGGTGAAGTCAGGCGTCCGGGCCAGGCACATCACCACCGGCAGCGGTGAGAATTTCGACTATGAGTTCAACGAGTCGCTCGCGGCCGCATTCAACTTCGTGGTCGGATTTCTGTCCGCGTTCTTTGGTACAGGCGGTGGGTTCCTCAGGACACCGGTGCTGATCTTTGTGTTCGGCTTTCCAGTCCGGATTGCCGTGGCGACGTCTATCTTCTCCCTGGCAATGTCTGCAACGGCAGGTGCCGGTGTCCATGCTCTTTTGGGGCATGTCGATTGGTATCCGACCTTTATTTTTGCCGGTCTGGGACTTCTGGTCGGTTCCCAAGTCGGGGTGCTGCTGGCTGCCCGGACACGAAACCAGTGGACGATGATGCTGCTGATCACGTTAATTTCGATTATGGGAGCGAGGCTTGTATTTGACGCACTATTGGGGTGATCTGTGAGGTTGTTTGATCTTGAAAATAGCGATGGTGATGCGCGTGCGGGACGATTGCACACTCCCCACGGCGATGTGACGACCCCTGCATTTATGCCGGTGGCGACCCAGGGATCCGTAAAGGCTCTGGATAGCGAGGACGTGGAGGCGGTTGGCGCAGAAATCGTGCTTGGAAATACCTACCATCTCTACCTCCGGCCCGGAATCGAGCTGGTGCGGGAGATGGGTGGACTGCACCGATTCATGGGCTGGGAACGGCCAATTCTGACCGATAGCGGCGGTTTTCAGGGGTTCAGCCTTGAGCATCTTCGCAAGATCGATGAGGGCGGAATCACCTTCAAGTCCCACTTGGACGGCAGTATGCACGAGTTCACGCCTGAGGGTGTGGTCGAGCACCAGAAACGGCTAGGGGTGGATATCATGATGCCCCTGGACGTATGCCTCCCTGCGGGGTCTGACAGAGATGTGACCAAGGCTGCTGTGGAGAGGACCGCCAGGTGGGCGGAAAGGTCGTTTGAGGCGCATGCTGGGGATGGACCGGCTCTTTTTGGCATAGTCCAGGGCGGTCTCATGGCCGACCTGCGCCAGCTCTCTGCGGAGCTCACGGTTGCCATGGGGTTCCCGGGATACTCCATCGGGGGGCTGAGTGTAGGCGAGACCAAGGCGGAGATGTACGAGATGGCCGGGTTGGCGACGGGTATGCTACCCACGGACGCGCCGCGGTATTTGATGGGGGTCGGCGCGCCCGAAGACCTGGTGGAGGGGGTTGCGCGGGGCGTAGACATGTTCGACTGCGCGCTTCCCACCCGGATAGCTCGCAACGGTGGGCTGTTCACCAGCGACGGCAGGGTGCATGTCTACACGGCCCGTTTCAAGTCGATGGAGGGCCCGATTGATCCTGAGTGCGACTGCTATACGTGCACCCGATTCTCGGCGGCCTACCTTCACCATCTGTTCAAGGCTAAAGAGCTGCTTGCCATGAGGTTGGGGACCATCCACAACCTGCGGTTCATTTTTCGTCTGATGCGCGACATGCGCACCTCGATTGTCGATGGGCGTTTTGCGGAGTTCCGCGCAGCCTTCCACCGGCGTTATTTGCCAGCCAGTGAGGAGAGACGACAGGAGCAGAGAGTCAAAAGGGGGTCCAAGGCCTGGGCCCCGGATGCTTGACTCTCTCGGCCATTCCGCTAGGTCGGAGCAAAAGAGTAGTTAGTAATATTGTGAGGAACACCCTCACACGCCCGGCCCTTCGGCGGGCTCAGGGCAGGCGACGGGGGTGCGCCCATCTGCACACCCCTCTTCGCCTTCTCACACATCAGCAAGTCGAAATGGCCCTCGGCGTACCCCGCCCCGCCCGACAAAGCGTGCGCAGCACTCTAGTCTCTTAGCCAGGTTTCTGACAGTGCCAGGCAGCTTGTGCTGCTGGTTTTGCCGTGGTTGTCTTTCGGATGGGTGGCGCCGGATGCTACCTCGCCATTGATGGTTACCTGGACCCTGCGCGCCGGGACAAGGCAACTGTAGACGCCGTGGGGCCGATCGGGCATGGTGCCGGTCTCGACACTGACCACGAACGGGTCGCCGAAGTCGTACCAGCTCAAGTAGATGTCGTCCTCATCGGTCGCTATGGTCTCGGTCCAGGAGGACTGGACGTTGCCGGTCTTGCCGAATTCCGCGTCGATGACGGGGATAGAGGTGTCGCCGAAGGCCGGATGCATCGTGCCCTGGATGTCCTCCTGGAGCCATCGAGCGAGAGCTATGTTGTCGGAGTAGATTACAACCTCGTCGTCGGTCAATTCACTGGTCAGGAACAGGGCATGTCCATCGCCCACGGGGGAGAGCAGGACCCGCCAGTGGCTCAGGCGCGTCGTGGGGTCCGAGCCTGGTGCGTCTGTGAGCTGGATGAACGAGTTTTCGCCGGTAAGCTGAACGTTGCTGGGATCGACGGGACTGGTCATTGGTAACACCTCCTGTTCGCAACAGCATATCATCGTGGAAGGGGCGGGGGTTGTGATGACGGGGCTGCTTGGACTCGGGAGCCGATGACGGGAAATTGCGATGTGTAGCGATATGTTACAGTATGTCGCATGGAGAGGCGAAGTGTATTCGGTGATGCGGCAATCCGGCGCTATGTAGGCGTCGGTGGACTGACGGCGTCGAAGCCCGCCCTGAGGATTCGCGAGGTCCCACTGCCACCACCGTCGTCGGAAGCGGCTCTGGGACGGTTTTGGCGGTTGGTAGACACGCTTCCGCAGGGCCTCGAGGCCGAGGATGGTCGGCGGTTCAAGATCATATATCCAGGGCGTCCTGGCGGTGCATCGGGGCCTGATTTTCGCGACGCGGTGATCGCAGGAGAGTCAGGGGAGCGTTTCACAGGGGATGTGGAGTTGCATCTTGTGGCTCCCGACTGGTACCGGCACCGCCATCATGAGGACCCGGCCTACAATGGCGTGGTTCTCCATGTTGTACTACACCCTGCGGGATCGCGAAT
>CAUZNX010000031.1:0-8740 GCA_963580905.1 Dehalococcoidia bacterium
TCAGATGATGTAGACGGCAGCACAACCCTCGCCGGGGTCGACCTATTCCCAGACCTACTAGGGCACCTCGGACGCATCAGGAACCTGCACGGCCACCCATACGAGTTCTATCAGAAGATGGGCTTCTCGCTGTCAGGGGTGATGCCCGACGCCAACGGCCCGGGCAAGCCCGACATATTCCTGGCCAAGAAGATTGGTGGCTCGGCCCTCGATTAGCCCGGTGACCGCTACCCTGTCCCCCACGTATGATGTTCACTCGTTCGTATCTTGTGCCGCGGCAAGCGCAGCGATCATGACACCGCCCATGATCACCAGCATCGTGATCCTGACGCCCCCTTCATCGAAATCCACAGTGGTCCCCAGCCAGGAATAGGCCTGCCATGCGAGCCACAGCGCGCCCATCAGCAAGCCACCGCTCGTCAGCCCCATAAAGGACAGATCAGCCGCCAACGCGCCAGTCACCACACAACGACAACCAGCCATACGGCGCAGCAGTCAACCTAGCCGCCAGACTGTGCGCTCATGCCAAACCCGGAAGCATCCTCGTAGCACCAGTGGTGCGAGATCTCCTGGTCGGGAAGGGCATCTCATTCACAGCAAGTGGCGAATTCGAGGCCAAGGGATTCGAACAACCTATTCCCGAAATTGAGGTTACATGGTGGGACACCCCTGCGAATCAGCAGTCCACCTGACCTGCGCTTCATAGGCAGGCGCAGACCATCACAGTTTGAGGCACCAAGCTTGGAAGGGAAACGTAAATCAGACAAACAGAAACGGCCCCCGGATCAATCCGGGGGCCGTTTTTTGTTCCTGGTTGCGGGGGGCGGACTCGAACCGCCGACCTTTGGGTTATGAGCCCAACGAGCTGCCGCTGCTCCACCCCGCGACATTTACTTCACAACTGAATCCTGCTGTCTTCCACAATGTGGAACACTATGATTAATTACAAGAACCTAAATGTGGGTCAAGTCCTCGGTCGATTAGTACCGCTCAGCTGAACCCCTTGCGGGGCTTACACCTGCGGCCTATCAACCCCGTAGTCTACGGGAGACCTTACTCTTCCGACGAATCGGAAGATGGGAGATCTAATCTTGGGGTTGGCTTCGTGCTTAGATGCTTTCAGCGCTTATCTCATCCAGACTTGGCTACCCGGCGATGCCCCTGGCGGGACAACCGGTACACCAGAGGTCCGTCCTTCCCGGTCCTCTCGTACTAGGGAAAGCTCCCCTCAAATCTCCTGCGCCCACGACGGATAGAGACCGAACTGTCTCACGACGTTCTGAACCCAGCTCGCGTACCGCTTTCACCGGCGAACAGACGGACCCTTGGGAGTTGCTTCGCCCCCAGGATGCGGCGAGCCGACATCGAGGTGCCAAACCTCGCCGTCGATGTGAACTCTTGGGCGAGATTAGCCTGTTATCCCCGGGGTAGCTTTTATCCGTTAAGCCACGGCCCTTCCACTCGGTACCGTGGGATCACTTTGCCCGACTTTCGTCTCTGCTCGACTTGTAGGTCTCACAGTCAGGCTCTCTTATGCCAATGCACTCTACAGGTGATTTCCATCCACCTTGAGAAAACCTTTGGGCGCCTCCGTTACCTTTTAGGAGGCGACCGCCCCAGTCAAACTACCCACCAGGCAGGGTCCCCCATTTTTGATGGGGTTAGGGCCGAGAACACAGAAGAGCGGTATTTCAAGGATGACTCCATCCCAACTGGCGTTGGGACTTCAAAGTCTCCCGCTTATCCTACACATCTGTGCCCCCAGTCCACTGCCAAGCTATAGTAAAGCTCCACGGGGTCTTTTTGTCCTGTCGCGGGTAGCCAGCATCTTCACTGGCCATGCAATTTCACCGAGCCCTTCGTTGAGACAACGCTCAGGTCGTTACGCCATTCGTGCGGGTCGGAACTTACCCGACAAGGGATTTCGCTACCTTAGGACCGTTATAGTTACGGCCGCCGTTCACCGGGGCTTCAGTTCAATGCTTTGCCCACCGAAGTGGGCGAACAAATTCCTTTAACCTTCCGGCACTGGGCAGGCGTCAGCCCCTATACATCGCCTTTCGGCTTAGCAGAGACCTGTGTTTTTGTTAAACAGTCGCCTGAGCCACTTCACTGCGGCCCGCCAAAGCTCAGTCCGGCTAGCGGACGTCACCCAGCGGGCACCCTTTATCCCAAAGTTACAGGGCTAGATTGTCGAATTCCTTAACGAAGGTTCGCTCGTTCACCTGGGGACTTTTACCCCTGCCCACCTGTGTCGGTTTGCGGTACGGGCACCACTATATCTTGTAACGAGGCTTTTCTTGACGGTATAGGGTCAACGAAATCCCCCAGGGCTTTAGCCCTAAAGTTTTCACCCCCCTCAGCTCGTAACGCCAGAACGGATTTGCCTATCCTGGCATGGCCTACAGGGGCAAACGCACCATGTCCAATGGGTGCGCATCGCCTACCTTTCCGTGTCCCCCCTTTACTTTATAACGATATAACGGTGGTACGGGAATATTGACCCGTTGTCCATCGCCTTTGCTATTCGCTACGGCTTAGGCCCGACTTACCCTACGTCGATCAGCGTTGCGTAGGAAACCTTGGGCTTTCGGTGTCCTGGATTCTCACCAGGATTGTCGCTACTCATGCCGGCATTCTCACTTCTCAGCGCTCCACCTTCGCTTACGCTCGGGCTTCAATGCACTGACAACGCTCCCCTACCCTTCCCGATACTAGACCGGAAAGCCGCGGCTTCGGTGGTGGACTTTAGCCCCGTTACATTTTCGGCGCGGGACCCCTCGACTAGTGAGCTGTTACGCACTCTTTAAAGGATGGCTGCTTCTAAGCCAACCTCCTAGCTGTTTTAGTGACCCCACTTCCTTTCACACTTAGTCCACACTTCGGGACCTTAGCCTGCGGTCTGGGCTGTTTCCCTTTCGACAATGGAGCTTATCCCCCACTGTCTCACTCCCAGCGAACATCTTGGGGCATTTGTGGTTTGGTTGAGTTTGGTAACCTCACGGTCCCTTACCCATCCAGAGCCCTACCTCCCCAAGACTTTACACTGAGGCTGTACCTAAATACATTTCGGGGAGAACCAGCTATCTCCGAGTTCGATTGGCATTTCACCTCTACCCACAGCTCATCCCAGCATTTTGCAACATACACGGGTTCGGTCCTCCACCCCGATATTATCGGGGCTTCAACCTGGCCATGGGTAGCTCACTCGGTTTCGGGTCTAATCCAGACAACACCCCGGACATAACGGAAACTTCATCTCCGGCGTCCAACTCATCGATTGCCTTCACCCACCGAAGCGGGATTCAGCGCACAACGGATCTTCAACCTTTGGGTTCATCTCCATCCAGGTCGCGCCCTATTAGGACTCGCTTTCGCTTCGGCTCCGGAACTTTTATTCCTTAACCTAGCTGCCTAAATTAACTCGCCGGCTCATTCTTCAATAGGCACGCGGTCACCCCAAGACTAGCTCGAGGCTCCCACGGCTTGTAGGTTTACGGTTTCAGGTCTATTTCACTCCCCTCTCGGGGTACTTTTCACCTTTCCCTCACGGTACTGGTTCGCTATCGGTGACCAAGGGTATTTAGCCTTGGAGGGTGGTCCCCCCAGCTTCCCACAAGATTTCACGTGTCCCGTGGTACTCAACAACACAACAAAGAAGCCCTCACCCTTTCGTCTACGGGACTATCACCCTCTATGGTCATCCCTTCCAGGTGTGTTCGACTAGAGTGAAGGTTTTTTACTTCTTTCCTCGTACTGAGGTCGAGGCAGTTGTGTGTTACAACCCCCTGACGGCATAGGACCTCAGTCCGTTAAGCCGCCAAGGTTTAGGCTGTTCCCCGTTCGTTCGCCACTACTAGGGGAATCTCTGTTGATTTATTTTCCTCAGGGTACTTAGATGTTTCAGTTCCCCTGCTTACCCTCCCGACGAATCGGGATGATCCGGCATTACCCGGACCGGTTTTCTCCATTCGGGTATCCCCGGCTAAGCTTGCTAGACAGCTCACCGAGGCTTTTCGTAGCCTTGCTACGCCCTTCATCGGCCCTTGGTCCCAAGGCATCCACCGTAAACCCTTACTAACTTGACCCACATTAAGGATCTTGTAATTCTTTTAATCTTTCATTTTCGCGCAGGATTCAGTTGTTAAAGTGCAAAAAAAGACGGCTGGGGCTCCGCCCTAGCCGTTGCTAAGGAATCGCCTCGTACCTATATGTCAGTCAATCTGATCGCGCATAGGTATACATCAACCGTGTCGTAAGTATACGAGATGCCATAGTGCCCGTCAATAGTCTGGAGCACCAAAATTCGGCATTCGCGCAACTCCGTCCGCCCACGCAACCGGCCCTGCCAACGGTCTCGCCCCCGACTTCCACTCACACCCTGCCCGCCATGTTAGACTGCCACACGCGAAGATCAGGAAGCAGCGATAGTGATCGAACATCTGGCGATAGTGGCAGACGACCGGACCGGGGCGATCGACACCGCAGGCGTGTTCGCCTCGGCGGGTTTGGCCGCCCACGTGTCGCTTTCCACCTCAACACGACCCGCCACTCCGACTTCGATATTCTTTGCGTCGACACCGGTACCAGATCCGTCCCTGCGATCGAGGCTTCGAAACGCGTCCGCGAAAAAACAAACGCCCTCCTATCTGCAGGCCGCTCGCGACTCTACAAGAAGGTCGACTCGACCTTTCGTGGCAATGTCGCCGCCGAGACCGCAGCCATACTGGAAGCCTCGAATGCACCCTTCGCGTTCGTAGCACCAGCCTTCCCTGCAACGGGTCGAACCCAGCGCGACGGCATACTCTACGTGGACGGCACACCGCTGGCCCATGCCACAGAGGGCCAGGACAAGATGGGCCACGCAGCGACATCCTCTGTAGTAGAGCTACTACAGAGGCAAGCTTCCCTCCAATGCGGCCTCGTGCCCCTCGCCGATGTCGAGAGTGGTGAAACAGCCATCGCCACACGCATCGAGGTCCTCCTGGCCGACGGATGCTCAGCCCTCGCTATAGACGCCGTCACAACCGAGCACTTGCGGCGCATCGATTCGGTGATCGCCAGCCAGTTCCCGACAGGGCTGCCCGTCGGCTCCGCAGGCCTCGCCTCGGCAATCGCCCACAGGATTGGAGGGGCATCGGCGCAACCAGCTCCGACGCCTACGCCTACTTCAAAGCCGATCATCGTCGTGTCAGGTAGCCTGAACGCCGTTTCCGTCAGGCAGGGCAACCACCTGACGGCACGCCCTGAAGTCAAGATGATCCCGATGGACACAGGCCCTCTACTCGACTCGCCTGAAGGAACAGACCTGGCCCTGGACCTAATCCTGTCCGAGCTGCAAACGACGTTCGCCAGCGGACTGAATCCTTTCCTGACGTGGGTAGGACCGAACCCCAAGAAAGCCGCGCCCGATCACCGCCAGCGTAGCCGTCAGCTAAACATGGCGCTATCGAGCCTCATGAAGCGCGTTGGGGCTGGCGTGCATAATATCGGAGGACTCGTGCTGGTCGGCGGCGACACCACCCAGGCCGTGCTGACCGGGTTCGGGGCCCATGGCATATCGATGCGATCAGAGGTCATGCCCGGCATCTCGGTCGGCGCCGTCGTAGGTGGCGACGCCAACTCAACGCCCGTCATAGCCAAGGCCGGTGGTTTCGGCGAAGACGATGCCCTGAGCAGGGCGATGGAGTATCTGCGAGGAGGACTTCGGGCCTAGTCACTCTGGGTGACCTGACCTACCAGCTAGCTTCCAACCTGCCAGGGTAGTCCCCAACTGAGTGGCCCAGCCGGTCCCGCTTGGACGCAATCTCGCCGATGTGGAAGTAGTGGTGGGCTATCGAGCGGAAGATCGAGTGCTGCAAGCTGATGTTCTTCCCAACGAGGTGAGGGAGAGACCCGTCATAGGGAACGGCCCTATCGAGGTCGTCGTCGTCCAACCCTGACAAATAGTCGCGGGTCGATTCATGGACCTCTCGCATACCTTTCAACACCGCGTCCCAGTCGTCAGCCGCCCCGGTGCCTCCGAAACGGAACTCGTCCTTGCCAATGTACGGGTGAGGCGCGACCCTCCGGAATCTGACGTTGGTAGTGGCGTCCAGAACGTTCGTAACGTGAGCGACGGTCCAGGCAAAAGAGCTGCCTCCGTCGAGAGCCTCAACCGCCACTTCGGGTGTCAGTCCATCCACCACCCTGTCCAGGTCCACCCAGGCGTCCAGCAGCAACCCGACCAGCTTGCTGCGTGGTCCCGTCATTACTTGTGATCAACCCTGAGCCGCGCCATCAGATCTCGCGGCGCATCATCTAGGAGGGCGACCGCGTCCGCCTCGTCCAGCCCCGCTCCCAGGGCCACCTTCATCGCAAACTCACGGGTGAGTAGATCGCTCGGTTCGTGGGCATCGGAATCCAGCACCATCCTCGCGCCCGCCTGCCGTGCCGTACGGACCACATGGCCGTTGGCAAAGGCGTGGCTCTTGCGCGCCGACACCTCCAGGAACACGCCGTTTTCGGCAGCGATCGCGGCCTCCTCGGCCACAATCAGTCCGGGGTGGGCCAGCACGTCGACATGCGCCGAAGACACCGCCGCCAGGTTAGTGCCAGGCTCCACCGGCTCCGACACCGTCTCTCCATGCACGTTCACCACCCTCGCGCCAAATGCCTTAGCTTCCTTTGCCAGGGCGTCCACGTCCTCTTTAGGGACATGTGTCAGCTCAACGCCAGGCAACGCCAGGATATCCCAGCGCTTGCTCGCCGCCGCGCAGTCAGCAATCAAGACCTTAAGTACCTGTTCAAGATTGCCCGGGCCAACATGATCCGTGATCGCCATCACGCGATAGCCCACGACCACAGCCCGGCGAATAAGCTCCACCGGTGCCAACACCCCATCACTCAGAAACGTATGTGTATGAAAGTCGTACATCTCACCCTCAATACGAGCTTACCGCAGAGGACGCGGTTAGATTCTTACTCGGAAAATTCCGGCGCAACCTCTTCGGCAAATATCCTCAAAGCCTCGATAGCCGGTCCGGCGTCCATTCGCGTCGTAGATAGCAGCATGAAGTCCAGGCCAGCCTCACGATAGCGGCGCACGTCCTCCCTCACCTGCTCCACGCTACCGGTCAAGGGAATGTGCTCCCCCTCCGGCGACGTCTGCGGCTCTCCAAAGGTCGGCGAAATGTTCAGGCCGAGCTCCACCGTATCCGGGTCCCGTCCCAGCACCTCGCACTGCTCCCACAGGTATTTTCCGCCGGCAGCAATTTCCGCCGGGGTGTTGCCTATTGGCAGCCAGCCTTGGCCCAGCCGCGCCACCCGCCGCAGCGCTATCCGCGACTTGCCGCCGACCCAGATGGGCGGATGAGGCCGCTGCAGCGGCTTCGGGTAAAAAATCTTGCCAGAGGTTTGGAAGTGCTTGCCCTGGTACTCGGCCACACCGTCGGCGCATAGGGCTTTGAACATCTCGATGTGCTCGTCAGTGACCGTCCCGCGGTCCTCCCACGACGCGCCCATCGCCTCAAACTCCTCGGGCATCCAGCCGACGCCCACGCCGAATATGACCCTGCCGCCGGACAAAACATCCAGCGTCGCGATCATCTTCGCGTTGAGCACCGGGTTCCTAAAAGGCAGGATAACCACGTTGAATCCCAGCTTGATCGTCCCGGTAGAACCCGCCAGGAAGCTCATTGAGGTAAGGGGCTCTAAAACCTGCTGACTGTCCGGTATCTCTCCCACAGAGCCGAATTGCGGATATCGCGCGGCGATGTCCTCCGGAAAGACCGTGCGGTCCGGCACCCAGATCGACTCGTAGCCAAGCGCCTCTGCCCCCATCGCCATCCGTCGTAGCTGCTGCCCCCGCGCCTCTAGGGGCTCACCAGCAATAAACGAGCTTTTGATCGCAACGCCAAATCTCATATGATCGTCACCTCGCGGGAATGATAACACTTCAAAATAGCCGCGGGCCGCTCATCGCATCGGACAAGCTTTGCACTAAAACTGCGATCCGCTACTTGTGGCACGACAAGCTCACCGCGAACGAAACTTCGGATTTACCGCTCACCCTGAGCTAGTCGAAGGGCAGATCGCCCAGAGAGGCGCTTCTTGTCCAAAGCCCATCGGGCCACCGGAGCGGGGAGCAAAATCAGGGGCGAGCCCTTGTGTGGGGCGACCTAGTCCCCCCGCAGCTCCTTGGCGACTCGGCGCATCGCGTCTCCGGTGCTGCCGACGTAGAGAGGCGGCGGCTCCTCCGCGTGATAGACCTTCAGGTTAACGAACACAGGACCCTCCATCTCCAGCAGCCCCGGCAACTCGTTAACAAACTCCTCTAGGTCATCGAACTCGTAGCTAGCCTGAATCCCTGCGCTGCGAGCCATACCCGCCAGGTCGAACCTACCCGCGCCAGGCACCGGCTGGCCGCCCGTCGTATGATACTTGCCGTCCTCGAAAACAATATGGATCAAATTCTTAGGCTGCTGGCCTGCAATGGTGACCAACGAGCCCAGGTTCATAAGCAGCCCGCCATCCCCATCCAGCACAACAACCCGCCGGTCCGGCCTAGCCAATGCCACACCCAGCGCCACCGACGACGCCTTACCCATCCCACCAAATATCGGCAAGTCCAGCTCAGGCCGTTCCGAAAGAAGCTCCCAATAACGGTTGGGAGTCATAGTCCCAACCACCACAGCCTCACCCCGCAACCCATGAATCGCCTTCACCGCATCAAAAGCCGGAATCATGTAATTCTTATCCT
>CAUZNX010000032.1:0-8713 GCA_963580905.1 Dehalococcoidia bacterium
AGTACGAGTACGAAGCGGGCGGCTTGTTCGGTCTTGTCGCCGGGGTTGGCTAACCAAACACTGCGCATGTTTGTCTCAGGGTCATGGCGTTCGTGGATGTTCTCGAGAGTCGTGTACTTGTCGTAGAACGCCAATGTGTCGTCGAGGCTTCGTACCGGTAAAGCGATATGGGTCCAGAGCGAATTCGGCGGCAGGACGGTGTTGGTCATAGCGGCTCCTTTAGACGTTGCCCATGAACCGAGTGGAGGGTCCGAGACGGGGTGCTGGTGGATGGTATGGGTGATCGCGTACCGCTTCGAGGTCGACCTCTACGCCGAGCCCAGGTCCTGCCGGTAGCGACAGAGACCCGTCGATGACGGCGCTGAGTGACAGTGGGCAGGTGGGAGCAATCGTGGACCAACACTCAGCCAAAGGGAACGGATACTCCACGACGCTCGCTCCGGCGGCGGCTCCGAAGTGCAGGTTGGCTGCCAGCGCGATTGGTCCCGATGCCGTATGAGGGGCAAGGCGTAGACCGGCGGCCTTAGCCAGACCTGCTATCAGCATCGCCTCACTGATCCCGCCGCATGTGGCAACGTCGGGTTGAAGCACCGAAATTCCGTAGGTACTCGCTGCTATCTCAAACTCAGTCGCACCGAACATATGCTCGCCGTAGGCGATTGGTACAGGCGACCGGGCGCAGAGTGCGGCGATGACCTCGGGGGACTCCTGAGGAATTGGCTCCTCGAACCACTCGATGCCCAGATCTGAAAGGCGATCGGCCACCGTTAGCGCAGTATCAAGAGTGAAGTTCTCGTTGCCGTCGATCATCAACGCAACTGACGGGTCAAGTTGATCGCGTATGGCTGCAAGGGTTTCTAGATCGGCCTGCCAGTCGACCCCGATACGAAGCTTTGCCGCCTTCACACCGGCCTGTATGAGGGGAGCGAGCATCTCTGTATGCCAACTGGGCGGTCCTTCCTCCAAAAACACGCTAGACGCATAGATAGGCATTGACGTTGCATCACTTCCGAGGAGGCCGGCCAGTGACTCGTCGCGAGCCTTGCCCACGGCGTCCCAGAGAGCCAGTTCGATGCCGCTCAATGCCTGTGTCGCTACCCACTGATGGCCAAGTCGACGCCGGGTCCAACTCCTCAGCTTGTAGACGAGCCGCTTTGGGTCGTCGAGCTCTTCACCGATCAGCAGCGGGGCGAATGCCTCGGCGACTGTTGTTTCGATCACGCCGGCATAAGTGCAACCGAAACTGTCACATACCTCGCCCCATCCGGTCAGATTGGCATCGGTGGAAACTCTCACCAGGCAGTAGGAAAGCGGTTCTCGATCGTGCCAGAAAGTGAACGGAATTGCCTCAGCGGCAGTGATCTTCACTCGGTTCTCACCCGATTGCCTCCTAACCCAGGCTAAGCGTCGACGTCGCGTTTGATCAACTAGGCAATAAACGTGCGGTCAGACCATCAGACCACAATACGAAGGGGAGCGCCAATGGCGGCACCAAATCTGGGCAGCTTGCTTGGCGGAACATCGCAGCTCGACAACATGAAAGGTTGGTATCGAGCCTGCTTTGCGCCCGAGGAGAACGAAATGGGAGCCTTACATATTCGGCAACATTCAACTCTTCGTTGAAGCGCACAGCGAGGTGTCAGGACTGAACACTGATGGTCACCGCATCATCTTGAATCTTGATGTGTCAAATTGCCGTGAGCTAGAGGATCAGCTGAAGAGTTAGGACGTCGCATGGGTGCGTGAGGTTGAGCAGACGCCATTCGGCCTCATCGGCACTCTGGCTGACCCTGACGGCAACCTTGTTCAAATGATCGAGTGGGGTGCTGCTCCGGACGAAGGCCACGGCTGAGCACCGAGAGTGGGGTGTTCTCCGTTTGCTAGTCGACGGGGGCATCAAGGTCCCTCTTCCTGGGACGCCGTTGCTCTGGTGAACCTAGACAGGATGGATCGCGTGCGAGTCGTGAACTACAGCACCTGGAGCTATTGCTACTCGACCGTCCAATCCTTGGGGAGGGAGACGTCGCCAACCAGTTTGTGAGTGGCCTCGTCACGTTCGGCATCAGGAAGGTGTTGCCAGAGAACGATTTGATTGCCCCAGGGATCCAGGAACGAGGCGTTCGCTCCCCCGAACTCGGTCCAATAGTGTTCTCGCCATAGCTCAGTTCCCCCGAGTCGCTCAGCGGCCTCGAGAATCCTTTCGAACGAGTCATCCTGGCTGACCAAAATCCACGCGCGGATGGCGCGTCCTCCTGTGTTTAGGTGGCGCGGTTCGGTTGGTTCTGGGTTCGGGTTGGGACGGACGTTGGCGGCGTTTGAGATGCCCATGTGCAGGTTGCCGGTTGGGCCCTGACTGCCATCGTCCAACTTGAACTTCTGTCCGGGCACGATGCGGTGGAATAGTCCAGGAATGCGTTCTTCAACTTCCCAGTTAAAGACCTCGTTGTAGAACGCATTGGCAACGTCGACATCGTCGGTCGGAAAGTCGATGAAGACGAGCGTGTTGGGATACGGCACAGTTACTCCTTGTTGCGTCAAATTGTTGCGTCAAATCGTTGACGCAACATTAATGCTGCAAACCTTACAGGTGGTCTGATGGTCTTACCATTCCCGTCTGGTGAGGAAGTTGGGGAGGGGACCTAGCGATTGGTTGGGATCAACCCCAGCGAGACAGGAGATAGGAAGTGACAGCATCGAATCGTGGAAGCGCCCTCGTGGGCTCAGCGCAGGCTGAATTGATGAAGGACTGGTATCGGGCCTGCTTTTCACCCGTGGAAAACGAGGGGGGGGAGCTTTTGTTTGGCAATCTCCAACTTTTTGTGGAAGCACACATCGAAGTATCGGGCTCCAAGGCCGACCGGCATCGGGTCATTCTCAATCTCGACGCGAATGATTTTGGGCCCTTGAAAAGAACAGGACGTCGTCTGCGTGCGCGAAGTTGAACAGATGGAGTTTGGGCTCATCGGCACTGGCGCTGACCCAGATGAGAATCTCATCCAGGTGTCGAGTGGGGGGAGCGACCCCCCCGATGAGGTCACGATGGTTGGCGGTCCTTGGCCCCGCCAACGTACGCGGAGCCGGACAACTGGTGTGCCGGGCGGCTTGTCGTAGTCAATGGTCTGATCCGGATAACAATCTAGGACAAACTGCTGCGGGCCAGCGTAGGTAAGATCCACAAATTCCTGTTGCCTGGCCCGGATCAGGGAAAGGAAAATCCAAGATGAACCTATTTACCCAAAGCCTGCTGGATTCGTTCGATTCCTCGATCGTCTCCCAGCCCGAAGCGGACACGCTGCCGGCCGTCGTCTACACGTCGGAGGAGTTCCTAGATTTCGAGCGTGAGGCAATCTTCGACCATGAATGGTTGTGCGTCGGTTTGGCGAGCAGGATCCCGGAAGTAGGGGACTGGTTCACGGTCGACGTCAATGACGAGAGGTTGATAATCGCCCGCGACAAAGAGGGCCAGGTCAGGGGGCTCTCGTCGGTTTGTCAGCACCGTGCACAGGCGATCTGTGAGGGTTCCGGTAACTCGACGACCTTCAAGTGTCCTTACCACCACTGGACCTACGCTCTGGACGGGCGCCTGCTCGGGGCTCCGGCGATGGAACGGACGGAGAATTTCGACAAGAAGGAATGGGGTCTGCCGAGCGTGATGGTCGAGGTGTGGCAGGGCTTCGTTTTCGTCAACTTTGATCCGGAGGCGGCGCCCCTCGCTCCGACACTTGAGCGGTACAACCCGTACTTGGAGAACTACGACCTTGCAAACTGCCGGTGCACGGACACGGTTGTCCTCGAGGGCCTGCCCTGGAACTGGAAGATCATGTTCGAGAATTTCAACGACGGATACCACGCCACGAAGCTCCATCAGTTCATCCAAGCCTTCTGCCCCAGCGAGCTCTCGAGTTTCCCCGTCCCTTGGGACGACGAGAGCAATGTCATCTTCAGGGAAGCCGGCTATACACACATAGACGCGGGCTTCAATGCCACGCATAAGGCTCTCTATCCGGTCTTTCCGGAGCTGACCGAGGAGGAGCGCTGGCGGTCCACTTTCGCTCTTATTCCTCCAAGTCTTTGTCTCGGCACTGCCCCCGACCAGGCATTCTTTTTCCTGGTGCGACCGAGGAGCGCTACGACGATCGACATTGAGATCGGCACCCTGCTGCACCCCGATACGTTCGAGCACCCCATGTTTGAGCAACTCCGAGAAGCCGCTGCGGCGGGAATACAGGTATTCGTCGAGCAGGACCAGGACGCGACCACGAAGGTTCAGGTGGGTCTCGGGTCGCGGTTTGCCCGTCGGGGTCGCTACTCCTGGCAGGAGGAGTCTCACATCCACTTCAACCGCTGGCTTGTGAAGCGCTATTTAGAACGTTGGCCGGGCCGGTGACACCACGACGCACACGATATTTCATGGGTTGAAAGTTGCTTAATAATTTTGTTATTTCGTCGCTCGTGACCATGATCCTGTCAGCCCAAGCGGTTCGTCAGACCCGAGGCTCGGGCACGGCCGTTCATCCGGGGCCTCAAGTGAGATTCGACTAGACAGTCCTCTGGGGAGGCTTCTATGAAGGCGATGTACTACGAGGAGTCAGGGGGCAACGACGTTTTCCACTACGGTGATGTGCCCGATCCCGTTCCTGGTCCGGGTGACGTGGTGGTCGACGTGGCGGCGACTGCGTTGAACAGTCTTGACGTTCAACAACGTAACGGCTGGTTCCAGATGCCGGGGTTCACCTATCCGCATATCGCGGGGATGGACATAGCGGGCATTGTCTCCGAAGTTGGCTCCGACGTCACGGGCGTGTCCACAGGGGCCAGAGTCGTTGTGGATCCTTCACTGGCTGGGGTAGCCGACAATTCAAAGTTGGCTACCCGTGGTGATCTTTACGGCGACCTGGGGGTCATTGGCGCAACCGTCAATGGCGGGTATGCGGAGAGGTGCTTGGTTCCCGCATCACACGTCTATCCCGTACCTGATGGCATAGGCCTCGATCACGCGGCCACGTTTCCGACATGTTTTCTCACAGCCTCTCATGCCCTGTTCCGTGTGGGCGGCTTGAAGGTCGGTGAGACCGTATTGATCCATGCCGCAGGTTCAGGCATCGGGGTGGCAGCGATCCAGTTGGCGAACCAGGCTGGAGCAAACGTTCTCGCGACCGCCGGTACAGACGAGAAGTGCCAGAGGGCCCTTGGGTTGGGGGCAACCCACGTGTTCAACAACAGGACAGGCGATGTCAGTAGGTGGGCTCGGGAGACCACTGCCGGAGTCGGGGTGGATCTGGTTATGGACTGCGTGGGTACTGCCTTGTTCGGTGCGTCCCTGTTCTCTCTCGGTATTGGAGGTCGTCTGGTCAGTTGCGGGAACGCTTCTGGTGACGAGGCGACCATTCCATCACTCGGCTACCTGTTCCACTCGGGAATATCCATCCACGGGTCAGATCCTTACCGACCGGAGGAGTTCGGTCCGGTCTGGGAAGAGTTTTGTTCCGGGGGATACCGTATTGAGATCGACTCCGTGTATGAGTTGTCCGAGGCGGGGGCAGCGCAGGACAAGATGCTGTCCGGTGATTTCTTCGGCAAAATTCTACTGGTCCCGTAGCCCGCAGATGACTGATTCGCCATTCCCGGCATTGAAGAAGGCACACACGATGGCTCACACGGGTCGTCCGTGGACCGACTACAAGCCGCCGGCGGCGGCTCCCGTCTGGAGTGTCATAGAGGGCTTCGGTTCCTACTACCTCCTGCTGGCCGCTCTGGAGTTGGATCTGTTCGACACCCTCCAGCGAACTGGTCCAACCGCTGCCGGATCGGTTGCCGACGAATTGGAGGTTTCAGAACCACACCTTCGGGCACTCCTGGACTCGCTTGTGGTGCTGGGTCTGCTTGAGCAGTATCGGGATGTCTATGGGCTGAACGACACAGCTGAGCGATACCTCACGAGGACTGGAGAAGCCTCGATGGTTGGCCTCATTCCCGTGGCGCCTGGCCCGCATTCCAATTGGGCGGGTCTTGCCGAGACCATTCGGAATGGAAGGCCAGCTACACCCATCGATGATGACCCTGCAGCCTTCTACGTACCTCTGGTCAAGGGCACGTTCATGACCATGTTCCGAACCGCTAGCCGGGCCGACCTGCTAGTTAGGTTCTCTAGCCTTGTAGCGCCACGGGTTCTGGACCTCGGCGCGGGGGGCGCGCCATGGGCCATCGCCGTACTCAAGGCGTGCCCCGATGCCAGCGCCGTGGTGAATGACCTCCCCGGAGTGCTGGGGGTGGCCGAGCAGATGGCGGCAGAACATGGGGTTGCCGACCGGTGTGAGTTTCGTCCTGGCGACTTTCACGAGGTGGCGTTAGAAGAACGAACCTTTGATCTGGCCGTGCTGGGACACATCTGTCGGACCGAGGGCGAGGATGGGGCCCGGCACCTCGTGGAACGCGCCTACGAGGCACTTCGGCCAGGCGGTCGGGTGATGGTCGCCGACTACTTCGTCGATCCGGAGCGCAAGTTCAATCGACACGGGGTCCTCATGGGTATGACCATGATGACGAGCACGGTCAACGGCTTTCCGTTGACCAATGAACAGGTGGTCGGCTGGCTCAGAAACGCTGGCTTTACAGCTCTGCGCCTTATTGAGCCGATCGGCTTCCAGTTCGTCTACGTTGCCACCAGGCCCGTCTGACACGATGACCACCGGGAGGACTGATATGGCGGAGAGAATCGACACGCTCATCCTTGGAAGCCACGTGGTGACGATGAACGCGACCCGAGACATCATTCGTGATGGGGCGGTGGCGCTACGGGGTAGCCGCATCGTGGATGTGGGTAAGGCCTGCGACCTTGAGGAGAGGTATGTGGCCTCGGAGACCGTTGGTGGAGATCGGTTCGTGGTGACCCCTGGGATGGTCAACGCACACATCCATGTGACTGGCGAGCCTCTCACGCGGGGCTATGTACCAGATGACACATCCTTCGAAGAGAACGTGTTCGAGTGGCTGTGTCCGCTCTACTCGGTCCACACGGCTGCTGAGGAACGACTGTCGGCACAGTTGGCGGCCGTCGAGATGCTCAAGTCGGGTACGACGATGTTTCTCGAGGCCGGCACTATCAGGTTCCTCGACGATGTGTTCGACGGGCTCGCAGAGGTGGGTATCCGTGGTCGACTGGGTCGCTGGGTATGGGACCTTCCGCCCGAGCCTGGTGTCTACAAGCAGGACACCGACGAGGCCATCGCGCACCTCCAGCACCAGTTGGAGAAACATGGTTCGGAAGCAGACGGTCGGCTAGGGGCCTGGTCGATCTTGGTGGGCCATACCACTTGTTCGGATCCGCTCTGGCGGGCTGCCCGGGAGCTCGCTACCGAGTACGGCACTGGAATGAGCTTCCACATGTCACCGACTCGGCACGACCCCGACGGTTTCGTGTCCGAGTTCGGCCAGCGCCCGATGGTGCACCTGGAGGAGATCGGTGTCCTGGGCGATGATGTCGTTATTACCCACTGTGTGCAGGTGGATGACCGAGAGCTCGAGACCATGGCCCGTAATGGTGTGCACGTGGCTCACTGCCCAACCACGGCGCTGAAAGTCAGCTATGGAATCACCAGGGATGGGAAGTTCCCCGAGATGGTGATGTCAGGGATCAATGTGGCCATCGGAACCGATGGGAACAACGCATCGAATTACTCAGACCTAATGCGCGCCACCTACCTAGTGGCTGGACTCTTTAAGGATGCACGCCAGGATCCACAGATGTTCCCGGCCGAGATGGCATACGAGATGGCGACCCTGGGTGGAGCTGACGCTATGCAGATGGGAGATGAGATTGGTTCTCTTGAGGCCGGCAAGTTCGCCGATGTGGTGTTGCACGACACTGATAGACCGGAGTGGCGCCCGCTTCTTAACGTCATGAATCAGTTGGTCTGGTCTGCGGACGGTCGTGGTGTCCACACGGTCTTCGTCGACGGACGGATGGTCGTGGAGGATGGCAGGATCACCGCATTCGACGAAGAGCGCTTCTATCAGGAATGCCAGGCTGCCGGGGAGGCGGTGGTTGCACGTTCAGGGTTGCCGGACCGTGCCAAGTTTCCCGTCATCTGAACTGCCCGAACTTTCGGTTCTCAGCCAACCGGTCAGGACGGCATACCCGGCAGTCGTCGCTGTGCCTTCTCTGGGCCGGCTGCCGGTTCCGTACAGTTGCCATCGGGCTGTTCCCGCCAGCACCACGGGTACACAGTTGCCGACCCCGTCCCGTACAAATCGACCGAAACTTGTCCAGAGCAGTTGAGACGCCGAGTCCACCGCTGTCGGCGTCCCCAACCCCAAGTGCCCACGGTGCCCCTGACGCCCACCCTCTCGAAGGCTGCGGCGACTCTTTCAGGATGGGCGACTGTGCCGGCCTCAACGGTGGTAGTTATGCCGTTGCCGACTGCCTCCAGAAGGGACAAAGGCGGCCGACAATTCGTCGTCGTCACCCGTGTGGGCAGCGTGTACCGGAACCACCCAGTCAGAGATCGCCTCCCCAGTAAGGATGTCGTCAGGGATACACGACCGGATCAGCCTGTCGCCGGTCAAGTGCTGGTGTGCATTCACGAAGCCCGGGGTGACGATGTTTCCGGGCCCGCCGACCACCCTGGCGTCCGGGTGCTTTTCGAGCAGGTCGAGACGCTGGTCGATTGCATGGATAAGGCCGGCCCGTACGAGCACCCCACCGTCGGACCAG
>CAUZNX010000033.1:0-8608 GCA_963580905.1 Dehalococcoidia bacterium
GGACAGCTTCGGCAAGGAGGGCAGGCAGAGCCTAGTGGGCGTCCTGATGGTCGCTGGCCTCGTTCTGGCGTCTGGAATCCAGACCGAGGAGGTCGACAATTGGGCCCACCTTGGAGGGTTCGTGACCGGGTTCTTTATTGGTCTTGCGATTTCGCCACACTACAGGCTCGTCGAGTTTGGCGTCCAACGTGCATTGGTTGACTCGACGTCTCTGGCGAAAAGGTGGTGGGTCATACCTGTCGCGGCCGTGCTGCTATTCCTGGGGACCTGGGCTGCCGTAGCAAGGCTCCCGGAACCAGCATTCCCACACACGGCCCTCGCGGAGAGCTTTTATAGAGATGGTAACCATGCGCAAGCGCTCAGCGAAGCCGACGAGGCGATTTCGTTAGAGCGGACTGCTGCCCGTGCTTACTACATTCGCGCTCTGATTCGGTTGGACCAGGGTAACTTCAGCGCCGCCGTGTCGGATCTCACAGATGCGATCCGCTACAGCGGGTTCAATGATGGATCGACCAGGAGCGAAGCTATCAGGCTGCTGGTTAGCATTGGCGCACGTCGCTAGGTAGATCAGGAATCGCTTATCGGTAGTTTTGTATATCCATGCGATGAACAAAAAAGAGCCCGCTCCCTTACGAGGGAGCGGGCTCTTTCGATATCAGAGGTATACGGTATGCTAGGCCGACTTCTGCTCCACAGACGGCTCTAGCCTGACGGGCTCCTCGTTTTCAGTGACCAGGGTGACTTCCCCTGTACCGAATATCGCGTCCTCGTCGACCGTGCAGCGAGAGACCCCGCTCATCGACGGCAGCTCGTACATGACATCTAGGAGGGTGCTTTCGAGGACGGACCGCAGCCCGCGGGCACCGGTGCCCTGCTTGAGTGCCTCTTTGGCCGTCGCTACGAGGGCCTTTTCCGAGAACTCAAGCTCGACTTCGTCCATGTTGAACAAAGCCTGGTACTGTTTGACCAGTGAGTCCTTGGGCTCGATGAGGACCTTGACGAGCGCGTCCTGATCCAACTTGGAGAGCCCGACAGTTACGGGTAGGCGTCCAACTAGCTCCGGGATGAAGCCGTAGTTGAGCAAGTCATCTGCGATGACCTGATTCAGCAGGCCGATGTTCGGGTCGGCTTCCTCAGCTTCCTTGCCTCGGGAACTGAATCCGATGCTAATTTTGTCCTTTGATACGCGGCGCTCGACAATCTCTCCGAGCCCCTCAAAGGCACCGCCACACATGAACAGGATGTTGTCGGTCTTGATCTGGAGGAAGTCCTGGTGAGGGTGCTTACGACCGCCCTGGGGCGGCACGTTGGCCACGGTTCCTTCGACGATCTTGAGCAGCGCCTGTTGCACGCCCTCGCCAGACACGTCCCTGGTAATGGACGGGTTGGGGCTCTTGCGGGCGATCTTGTCGATCTCGTCGATGTAAATGATGCCCTGCTCGGCTCGTGCGACATCGAAATCGGCGGCCTGGATCAGGCGGAGCAGGATGTTCTCCACGTCCTCGCCCACGTATCCCGCCTCGGTCAGCGACGTTGCGTCGGCGATGGCGAAGGGTACGTCCAGAACCTTTGCAAGGGTCTGGGCCAGCAGCGTCTTACCTGAGCCCGCCGGTCCCAGCATCAGGATATTGGCTTTTTGCAGTTCCACTTCGTCGGACTTCTGGTTAGACCAGACGCGCTTGTAGTGGTTGTAGACGGCGACGCTGAGGACCTTCTTGGCTCTCTGCTGGTCAACGACGTACTCGTTGAGTTGCTGGTACAGCCACTTGGGGCTGACGCCCTTGGCCATCAGGCCAGTGGCGTTGCGCGCGGGCGCAGCCGGGCTTTCCTCCGTGATTATCTGCCCACAGAGCGCGACGCACTCGTCGCAAATGAACACCCGATCAGGACCGGCGATGAGTCGCTTTACCTGTCCCTGGGCTTTACCGCAGAAAGAGCAGTGATACGTGCTCTGGCCGCTCTTCGACGTTGGCATATGCCCCTCTCGCTACCTGGAGTTTAGCTGAATGGCGGCTAGGATTTAGTCCGCTGCGGCCTCTTCTTCATCATCGTCCCGGCCCGTGAGCACGTCGTCAATCAGACCGTACTCTTTGGCTTCCTGGGAAGTCATGAAGTAGTCACGGTCTGTGTCCTGGGATATCTTTTCGCTGGTCTGTCCGGTCTTATCCACGAAGATGTCTCGGATTGTGGCCTGCAGCCTCAGCGCTTCCCGGGCGTGAATTTCGAGGTCGGATGCCTGGCCCTGTACCCCGCCCATGACCTGGTGCATCATGACGGTAGCATTCGGCAGCGCGAAGCGCTTGCCCTTGGTGCCCGAGCACAGAATGACAGTGCCGAAGCTGGCGGCCATGCCGACACAGTAGGTCGCGATGTCAGGTCGGATCATGTTCATCGCGTCAATAATAGCCAGGCCGGCATAGACCGAGCCGCCAGGCGAGTTCACATATAGGTTAATGTCCCTCTCCGGGTCTTCGCGCTCCAGAAACAGGAACTGGGCAATGATGGCGTTCGCCACCTGGTCGTTTATGGGGGTGCCCAGGAATATGATCCTCTCCTTTAGGAGAAGAGAGTAGATATCGTATGCTCGCTCACCCCGTGCGCCGCTCTCGACCACCATCGGAATCATATTTTCAGGACTCTGCATTGTCTTTGTCGCCTCCCTCTTCCGGTTCCACATCGTCTGCCTTTGACGGCTCGGTGGTCTCATCGCCCTTGGCAATGCTTACGAGCCGGTCAAGTGACTTACTTACGAGCAGCGATTCCTTGATTGAAGTCCGCGCTGCCTCCGAGCTCAGGTCGACATTCGACTGGTCCTCGGGGGTATTTTCCTGGCCTTCTCGATCCGCCTCAAGCTCTTTGATCCGTTCGTCGATATCTTCGTCAGGCATAACGATATTCTCCGCCTCTGCCAGGTTAGACAGGGCGTACGAGCGCGTGAATCTCTCCATCGCGTGCTCGCGCATTTCATCCTTCATCTCATCGTCAGACTTGCCAGTATAGCGCAGGTAGTCTTCCATGCTGACTTCAAGCCGCTCTACGAAGCGGTCCCTTCGGTCAACCATGTGCTCGACCTCGTGGTCGATTAGCATCGGGGGCACATCGAATGTGCTCCCACTGACTAGCGCATCAAGTGCAGACTCGCGGTACTGTCCCGCCTGCGCCTCCACTGCCTGCGTCGTGATGTCCGTTTCGGTGCTTTCCCGAAGCTCAACCAAAGTCTCGTAGCCGTCGCCGACGCTTTTGGCGAACTCGTCGTCCAACTCGGGACGCAGCCGCTCCTTGACGTCTTTCACGGTGACGCTCATGTGGACGTCCTGGCCCGCGAACCGATTGTCGGCGTGGTCGTCGGGTACCTTCAGAGTGAACTCTTTTTCGACACCGACTTCAATCCCAACCAGTTGTTCGCCGAAGCCTTCAAATGGCAACGTGCTTTCAAGATCGACGACGTACACCGCGTCATCATTGTTCAGGATGTACTCTTCGTCGACGTGGCCTTTGACGTCCATGGTTGTCATGTCGCCAGCCGCCACTTCTCGCTCCACCGGCTCCCAGGATGATGCCTGGTCTTGGAGTTCACCCAGCTTTACATCCACATCGTCGCTGGTGATCTCGGCGGGGATGTCGTCGACCCTGATGTCTTTGTAAGCGCCCAGGTCCACTTCTGGAACCAGCGGGACCGTGGCTTTCACGGTGACGGGGTCAAGCTCGATTAGTTCGACGGCCGGCGTTCCAGAGGCCTCGATCCCTTGCTCATCGATGGCGCGCTGCGTCATTACCGGCAACATGTCGTCGAGAGACTCTTGGATGAGGTTCTCTCGTCCGACAAAACTCTCCACGACTGTCCGTGGAGCCTTTCCCTTGCGGAAGCCCGGGATCGCTAGCTGTTGTGCCAGCTTGCGGTATGCGCGGTCGAGGTACGGGGCCAAGTCCTCGTCCTCCAACTCAATGTGGAGGGTAGTCTGACGGTCCACTGCCTCGTCTTGGGTTATCTTCAAGTACGACTCCAACATTCATACTGGGGATGATCACATTATAGCATGGGGCTATTCGACAGAAACAACGTGTATTCCCCCAAATTGTGTGCTGAAAAACACTTTCGCCATCGACCCAGGGCCCAAAATCAGGGTGGCAATCGGCTTGTTTTGTACCCAAATCCAGCTCAAATCGTGATCGTTGCTGGTGGCAGGTCCGTCGATGCTCGGAAATAGAATCGCCACAAATTGGTATCTTTTTTGTTCCAGATGCCTGTTTTCGACCCCAAACCCCTAATTTCGATCGGGCGGCGTTGACCACGCCTCGCCGTCCTTCCTCAGGACTGTCTCGCACCAACTGGCGGCTGCCAGCAATTTGGACTCTGAAAAGCGACCTGTTGCGAGTTGAATTCCTAGAGGCATCCCGTCGGAGCTCAAGCCACAAGGGAGGGTGATCGTCGGGAAACCCACTGTGGTCCATGGCGTTTGGAACCACGGATCGCCAGTGGTACCGAGATCGCGAGGGGCTGGCGTTGCCGTGGTCGGGGTGAGCAGTATGTCACACGCATTGGCGGCCTTTTCCATGCTCTTGCGAAACCGTCGACGTATGCGCTGGGACTGCACATATGTGATGCCTGGCAGGATCATGCCCGCCTCTATGGTCTCCCTCGCGTGCGGCGCGTACTCGTCGGCCCGCGTCTCGAAGACCTGCTGATGGACCGCCGCCATCTCCACGGACATCACAACGCGGTGAGCTGCGAGCATGTCGTCGAAGTCCGCCTCGATGCGGATCTCCTCGACCTGTGCGCCCGCATCGGCGAGTGCTGCGGCCACCCGCTCGGTGTGGCCACGGACATCAGCATCCGCCCGCTCGAAGAAAAAGTCGCGAACCAGTCCGATACGAGGCGGCTTCCCGCCCACCGTCGCGGACTGGTGGTATGGCTCTACTGGTGCCTCGGACGATGCCGTGTCCAGGGGGTCGTGCCCGGCAAGGACATCAAGGAGGAGCGCCGCGTCCTCTACAGACCTAGTGAAGTAGCCGAGAGTGTCGACGGACCACGAGACCGGAAACACACCGTACCTGCTGATGCGTCCCATCGTGGGCTTGAATCCTACGACGCCGTTGTAGGAGGCCGGGCGCAGTACCGAGCCGGCGGTTTGGGAGCCTAGGGCAGCGGGGAACATGCGAGCGGCGACGCCCGCCGCTGAGCCGCTGCTTGAGCCGCCCGGCGTGTGGTCGAGACCCCAGGGGTTGCGGGTCGGCGGCGGATCGAAGGAGGCGAACTCTGTGGTGACGGTCTTGCCCATGACAATGGCGCCGTCGCTCTTGAGGCGTGCCACCGCCGTCGAGTCGTGGTCCGGGACGAAGTCTGCGTATATGGGTGAACCGGAACTGGTCCTCATGCCCTGCGTGTTGAAGATGTCCTTGACTCCGATGGGCACCCCTTGGAGTCTCCCGACCGTTTCGTTCTTGGAAAGGGCTTGCTCCGAGCGCCGTGCGGCCTCCATTGCCGCGTCTTCGTCAAGGGTCTCCCAAACTCGCAGCACGGGGTCCTGAGCGCTGGAACGTTCTAGGAGGGATTGCATCAATTCTACGGGCGAGAGTGAGCGCTGGGTTATGGCTTCGGCGGCCTGAGAGACGGTCATCTCGTGGGGTTGCGGCGTCGTCAAGTCATCCACCTCGGTCGCTAAGAAAATTAGGAACGTGGGAGTGGGCCAACACGCCCGAAAGACTCTGTCCGTTTTGTACACCCCTTTTTAGCAGCCCGCCAGTGTAATGTCACGTGGAGGCGATAAGGGGGTCGTCGACGGGATGTGGTGTGGGGTTCGGGTGGGAGAGGATTCCATCGGTATTCGTCTCGACACCGACAGCGCAAACGGTTGCGCTGTCCCTACTCCAGGTATTCGTGTCCTGAATTCGAGGTTCCTTCCAGTAGGATCTCGACATTTTGACAGCGCTTCGGGGTTAACTTATGGTAAAGGAGAGTTACAATTATTTTATAGTTGCCCTATTTTGTTTGGGAACGGCGGCCAAGAAGGAGACCAATGAGGTATCAGCCAGAGGCGAAGAAACAGCAGTACTCCTGTACTAAGTGCGAGGCAACCGAATTTGAGACCTCGGAGATCAGGACGACTGGTTCGGGATTTTCTCGCTTCATGAACCTGCAGAACCAAAAATTCTCGACGGTCTCGTGCGCCAACTGCGGCTACACCGAGGTATATAAAATGGACGCAGGTGGCAAGATCGGTAATATCTTCGACATTCTCTCGAACTAGAGGTTCGGGCTCGCTGAAGACGGCGCGTCGAAGACTATGCTGTTGGAATTGCGAACTAAAAGCTGAGCGAAACCTTGAGTGCGCCGTCCTCGCGTGAGTATGCGATGTCGAAGGCGTCCTGGATCCTCGAGATCGGGTAGTCGTGGGTTACGAACGGCGACACGTCGATCTCCCCCTTGACGATGTAGTCGAGCGCAAGCTTGAAATCCGGCAGGCCTGCCTCTTCTTGAGCGCCCCGGACCGCATGCACTGTGAGGCGTCCCTGGAACATCGCGTCCCAGTCGAAGGGGACATACTCTGCCGTGGGGGGGAGCCCAAAGACGACTACCTGCCCTTTTAGCCGCGCCATGTGCAGGGATTGATTCAGCGTCTCGACACTGCCCACCGCCTCGATCACCACGTCCGCTCCTTTGCCATCAGTCAGGTCCATCACCCCGTTTGTCGCCGCGGCGCCTGTCAGGTCGATTGTCTCGTCTACTCCCATCGCCATGGCCGCGGCTCGGCGCTCGGCGACAGGCTCGACAACGATGATTCGATCTGCGCCAAGCCGACGCAGGACGAAGTCGTGGAACAGGCCAGCAGAGCCCTGTCCTAGCACTACCACAGTCTTGCCGACAAGCGACGGCAGCTTGTGCGAAGCGAAAATCGTGGTGCCCAACTGTTGGGCCATGAGCATGTGGGAAAGCGGTGGTCCGTCTGGCAAGCGCAGCAGACTACCAGGGTCTATGAGCTGGTACTCGGAGAAGGTGTGGGCTGTGGCCGGGAAGGGGACCGTCAATACCAGCTCTCCTGGCAGAAAGCCGGTGCCGCCGCCGTCAACGACCTCTCCGACGCCCTCGTGCCCTGGATGGCCGTTGGCCAGAGGAAACGACTCCACGCTCCATCCCATGTAGACGACGTGAAGGTCGCTGCCGCAGATGGATGCCTTGATCGTCCGCACCAGTACCTTACCGGGTTGTGGTTCGCGCACCGGAACTTCCTCGCAGCGCAACTGTCCCAAACCAGTAGCGACGCCGACCTTCATTGTGGGCAACATGGCCTCCGTACGTTCAGACTTCCGCCGAATTCTGTCGTCGGATCTCTCGTGTGTCAAGCGCGGACCGGTGACTCCGTTGACTGCGAACAGCCCTCCAACTACACTGAGTTCGCGTTCGAGGCTACCCGTCGCCTCCCGCTTTTCACTTGCCAGGAGCCGCCATGAAGATCGTCGACATTACGACCACGATCCTCCACTACCCCCACGTGCCGGCAGTGCAGGATGGTACCTTGGCGCCACCTGGGCCAGGCGCAGGTGGGCGCAGCCATCTCTTCGTACACATCAAGACCGATGAGGATGTGGAAGGGCTTGGTGTCGGGCAGGCCTCCCCGGGCAGCGCGCAACTCATTGAGACGGTACTCAAGCAAATTCTCATCGGACAGGACCCATTCGACATAGAGCGACTGTGGAGCGAAATGTTTTGGAAGCTCCGCACATTCGGTAACAAGGGGATAGCGTCCCAGGCACTATCGGCGGTAGATATAGGCCTGTGGGACCTCAAGGCAAAGGCGCTAGGTTTGCCACTGTACAGGTTGCTCGGGGCCTACACCGACTCGGTACCGATCTATGGCTCAGGCGGCTGGACCAACCTCACTGAGGCGGAATTGATCGCCGAGATGACCGGATACGTCGAACAGGGTATCCGTCGAGTCAAGATGAAGGTAGCGAGGGACTACGGCCGAGGCGAGGCGGAGGACATAGCCAGGGTGGCTGCCGTCCGAAAGGCTATCGGCGACGACGTTGCTCTCTACATCGACGGCAACTACGGTTATTACCCGAAGCAAGCCATCTACATGGCCAGGGAGTTCGAGCAGTCCCAGGTCGGCTGGTTCGAGGAACCGGTGCTGGTGGACGATTCCCATGGTCTCGCTGAGGTCCGTCGGGCCATCGACATCCCAGTTGCGGCCGGCGAACTAGAGTCATACAAGTACCGGTTCCGCGAGTTGATCGCGGGCGGTGCAGTGGATATTGCGCAGCCTGACGTCGCCCGTGTCGGCGGTGTTACCGAGTGGATGAAGGTAGCACACCTCGCCCACTCCTTTAACCTGCTCGTGGCGCCTCATGCGTTCCAGCTTGTGCACCTGCATCTGGCATGCGCCACCCCCAACCTCAAAGCTGTCGAGTACCTGGGGGTCGATGTTGCATGTGACCTGGCGTGGTACACGGAGATACCGCCGCAGAAGGACGGCATGTGGTCGCCGTTCCCCGACAAGCCGGGCCTGGGGCTTGAGCTTGATCCCCATGCAGTTGAGCAGTGGTCGATCTGATAACCGATCGAAATCGATGCCAAGGCGCACCCTTACGCATTCTTGTATAATCCGGG
>CAUZNX010000034.1:0-8445 GCA_963580905.1 Dehalococcoidia bacterium
CAGATCGACCCCGATGTCGAAATGGAGACGCTGATCGCCTCCGGGGCCCGGGCCATAAACTGGCACGACGACGAGTACCCAGAGCGGTTAAAGGAAATATACGATCTGCCGCCCGTGCTCTACCTGTGAGGCGAGTTGCTGCCACAGGACGCACGCTCGATCTCCATGGTTGGCACCCGAGTGCCAACAGCCTATGGTAGAGAGGCTGCATACCAGCTGACCCATGACATTGCCAGCGCTGGCGTGGTCATCGTCAGCGGCCTCGCTCGCGGTGTCGACGCTATTGCCCACAGGGCGGCTCTGGAGGCCGGACAGCGGACCATAGCGGTCATGGGTAGTGGGATTGATGTGATATACCCGAGAGAGCATGAGCGGCTGGCATCGGATATACTCGAAAACGGCGTGGTTATGTCTGAGTACCCGGTGGGGACCAGGCCAGTCGCAAAAAACTTCCCGCGACGGAACCGAATAATGAGTGGCATGACGCTCGGCACCGTCGTCATTGAGGCAGCAGAGCGTAGTGGTGCGCTCCTTACGGCTCGCCACGCACTTGAGCAGGATCGCGAGGTGTTCGCCGTGCCAGGCAACATCTTCTCCCCGGACAGCCGTGGGACGAATCGACTGATTCGCGATTCGGCCGCCAAGCTCGTGACGGGTTATGAGGAAGTGCTTGAGGAGTTGAATCTGACCTATGTCGGCAAGCAGATGGAGATTGCGGCTCTGATACCTCAGGACGATGAAGAATCGAAAATACTTTCCCTGGTGACGTACGATCCGATCCATATAGACGAGATCATTCGCTCATCCGGGGAGGGCATATCGACAGTTAGCAGCACGCTGGCTATGATGGAATTAAAGGACTTGGTTCGCCAGGTAGGCGGGATGAACTACATCCGGCTCCAAGAGACCCAGGCAAAATACGAGGTAGTGTGAGTAAAAATGGCTAAAGACCTAGTAATTGTAGAATCGCCGGCCAAGGCTCGTACCATTGAGCGCTTCCTTGGTAACAAATACGTCGCCAAGGCGTCGATGGGGCACGTCCGTGACCTGCCCCGACGCGAAATCGGTGTGGAGGTCGAAGATGGCTTCAAACCGAAATACCAGACGTTGGCAGACAAAAAGAAGATCGTCGCCGAACTCAAGGCGGCTGCCAAGGATGCGAAGATCGTTTACCTGGCAACTGACCCGGATCGAGAGGGCGAAGCGATTGCGTGGCACCTGATCGAGGCTGTCAAAATAAGCCCGAACAAGATCCGGCGAGTGGTGTTCCACGAGATCACGCAGAACGCGGTCAACGAAGCCTTCGAGAACCCGCGAGGTCTGGATATGGACCTCATCAACGCGCAGCAGGCGCGGCGAGTCCTCGACAGGCTGGTAGGTTACGACTTGAGCCCAGTTCTATGGAAAAAGGTCCGACGAGGCCTCTCGGCCGGCCGGGTGCAATCAGTCGCACTGCGACTGATTGTGGACCGCGAGGGCGAGATCCACGCCTTTATCAAGGAAGAGTACTGGTCTGTCGAGGCTCTATTGGGACGGCAGGCTGAAGACTCCAAAGAGACGGTGGAGGCGCAACTGCGGTCCATCAAGGGCGAGAAGGGTCGTCTGAAGATTGCAAATGGCGAGGAGGCCGGTGCTATCACCACAGACCTCGAGCCTGCTGCCTACAATGTCGCATCCGTCACCAAAAAGGAGCAGAAGCGCAGGCCGTCGGCTCCATTTATCACCAGCACGATGCAGCAGGAAGGTGTCCGCAAGCTGCGATTCACCGCACGCCGGACGATGGCGATCGCCCAGCAGCTGTACGAGGGTGTCGACGTAGGAGGTGATGGCGCCGAGGGGCTGATCACCTACATGCGTACCGACTCGACCAACGTGGCTGCCACCGCCCTGTCGGAAGCGAACCAGTACATCAAGGAAAAGTTTGGCCCGAACTATGCACCGAGCAAGCCTCGCGTGTTTTCGAAGAAGTCTAAGGGCGCGCAGGAGGCTCATGAGGCCATTCGGCCCACCTCCATTTACCGGGACCCTGCCACCGTACGGCCACACCTCACCAGCGAGCAGTTCCGTCTCTACGACCTGATCTGGAAGCGCATGCTTGCCAGTCAGATGAGCGACGCATTGCTCGACATGACGACTATAGACATTGAGGCTTCGGGAACACCTACCGGAAAGGTGTATGAGTTCCGGGTAACGGGCTCTGTACTGAAGTTCCCGGGATTTCGGAGGCTCTATCTGGAGGGTAAGGACGACGCGGCGGAGAAGGACGACGATGAGTCCACCCTACCGAACCTGAATGAAGGAGAGGTCTTGAAGTCGCTGTCGATTACTCCAGAGCAGCACTTCACCCAGCCGCCGCCGCGATACACAGAAGCGACGCTGGTCAAGGCACTCGAAGAGCAGGGCATCGGCCGCCCTAGCACATATGCACCAACGCTTGCGACGGTGACGGACAGAGACTACGCGCGCAAGGATCAAGGTCGCTTCGTGCCCACCAAGCTGGGTACGGCGGTGAGTGGTCTTCTGACGGCACATTTCCCAGATATCATGGACGTAGGTTTTACAGCCCGTATTGAAGAACAGTTTGACGAAGTCGCAAATGGTGAGCAGGAGTGGGGTCCGTTGTTGAAGGAGTTCTACGGACCATTCTCGGAGTCAGTAAAGCGCGCTCTGGCCGAGGCGGAGAGAATTCCACGGGACCAGATTGATGAGGAGACCGATGAGGTCTGCGAAGATTGCGGGCGCCCAATGGTCATCAAATCTGGCCGGTTCGGCAGGTTCCTTTCGTGCAGCGGCTTCCCGGAGTGCAAGGCTTCCGCGCCTCTGCTCGAGCGAGTGGGAGTGGAGTGCCCGGAATGCGGCAACGACCTGGTTGAGCGTCAGGGCAAGGGCAAGGGACGTGGTCGTACCAAGTTCTATGGCTGCTCGAATTACCCGGCCTGCACCTTTGCGGTGAGTCGCAGGCCACTGCCTCAGCCCTGCCCGGACTGCGGCAAGCTGCTTCTTGCGGCTGGCAAGGGCAATGCACGCTGCAACGCGTGCGATTTCAACGGTCCGGTTCCTGAGGACGAGACTGTGGAACTGGCTTCCTAAAGGATTCACGAGGTGTCGGATCCCCGGCCCGTCTCCAGTGAGGGCCGGGTCCGACTTCGAGAACCGTGGACCGCGTTGCCCTCAAGATAGACCCTGTTTTGCCTTTCGCATTGGCATTGCGCTATTGTAGAAATCCGTTATGAATCCCACAGAGTGGAACGCGCTACTGGCCAGGTTCGCTAATCACCTCTCGGCTGAGAGGGGATTAGCGGCGTTGACCGTCAGGAACTACTCCACCGACCTTGGCCCGCTCTTCGACTATATGAGCGAAACGGAAGTCGAAAGCCTCAGGGCGCTGAATCGCGATATCATCCGCGGATACCTTGGATGGCTCGTAAAGATGGGCTACGCAAGGTCAAGCATCGTTCGCAAACTGAGCGGTCTTCGGAGCTTCTTCCGGTGGTTGTTGCGTGAGGGGATGATCGATAACGATCCGCTGCCCCGGCGCGGGGTGATGAAACGAGAGTCTCGCCTGCCCCGCTTCCTGTCACAGCGCGACGCGGCTAGCCTGGTGTCGTCCCCTGATACGTCTGAGCGATTCGGGTCCAGGGACCGTGCGTTGTTGGAGACGCTGTACGCGGGGGGCCTTCGGGTCAGCGAAGTGGCTGGGCTGAAAGTCGATGACATAAACCTGGGCACGAGAGAAGTCCGCGTGACGGGCAAGGGCTCCAAGCAGCGCGCCGTTCTTATTGGCGAGACGGCCCGCGACGCGCTCTCGCTCTACCTGGGCGAACTCCGTCCGAAGCTGGTTAATGCCAAATCGGGCAGCGCGCTGTTCCTGAGCCGTCTCGGCACACCGCTCAGCCAGCGAAGCATCCAGGAGAAGGTGCGCCGTTATGCGATCAAGGCTGGGCTGAGGTCTGGAATCCACACCCACACCCTGCGACACTCTTTCGCCACCCACCTTCTGGACGGCGGCGCGGACCTGCGAGTGGTCCAGGAGTTGTTGGGGCACTCCAGCCCGGCAACGACGCAAATATATACGCACGTGACCCAGGCCAAGGCCAAAGAGGTGTACCTTTCGGCACACCCCCGAGCGGCAAAGGCGACGACGGCACCCCTCACCGATGTTGGAGAGGGGTGAATGAGGATAGCTCAACTCCGGGTTGCAGTGAGAGACAAAGCCGAATTGCAGTGAAGGTGAAACAATGAAAATTCTCGTGATTAACGGGCCTAATTTGAACATGCTGGGGACGAGGAACCCGGCGGTGTACGGCGGCGATACCCTTGCGGAGATCGAGGACCGAATTCGCAACAGGGCCGCTGATTTGGGCGTGGACGTGGACTTCTTTCAATCCAACCACGAGGGCGCTCTCGTGGACTATCTGCAAGGTCCTGCTCGGGAATCGGCAGGCATCGTAATGAACGCCGGCGCACTTACTCACTACGGTCTGTCGTTGCGCGACGCCCTCGCGGATTGCCGACTACCGGCCATAGAAGTGCACCTTTCCAACATCCACGCTCGCGAAGAATTCCGACGCCAGTCGGTGCTTAGCTCGGTGGTCGTTGGTCAGATTGCGGGCCTGGGTTGGCGCGGCTACCAGTATGCCCTCGAGTATCTTGTGGCGCATATTCGCGACGAAGAGGCGAGCGCATGAGTACCACTGACAGACTGGCGCAACTCCGCGACGCACTGAAGGAATTGGAGTTGGACGCGTTCCTCGTGTCCAGCCCTGAGAACCGTCGATATCTGTCCGGGTTTACGGGGTCGGCCGGCTATTTGTTCATCAGTCGCACCGACGCTGTGCTGGCAACCGACTTCCGGTATATCGAACAGGCCGGAAAGCAGTCTTCGGAATTCAGGGTCGAGCGCACCGGAGCGTCCCTGTCGTGGCTGCCAGAGATGGCATCAACTGCCTCGGCTCGGCGAGTCGGTTTTGAGGCCGAGGTGATGACCGTGGGCACACATACGGCATTCCTCAAAGCGGTGGCCGAGGCAGACGGGGATGATGGTCTGACGCTGGTAGAGACGTCAGATATGATCGACAAAATCAGGGCCACGAAATATGAAGAAGAGCTTGCGCTGCTGACACGAGCAATCGAAATCACCGATCATGCCATGGACGAGATCGGGCCGGCGATTGTGCCAGGCATGACCGAGGCTCAGGTGGCGTGGGGTCTGGAGAAGTCGATGCGTGAGCAGGGTGCGGAGGCGATGGCGTTTGACATAATCGTCGGCGCAGGTACCAACGGCGCTCTGCCTCACCATCGTGCCGACGACACCGTGATCCAAAATGGACAGCCTATAGTGATAGACATGGGCGCCGCATACGAGGGCTATTGTGCCGACCTGACCCGTACCATCTTTGTAGGCGAGCCTGACGATACATTCAAGAAGGTATACAGCACGGTGCTCCGTGCGCAGCTTGCGGCTCAGGAGCAGGTCCGGGCTGGAATGACGGGCGAGGAGACCGACGCCATCTCTCGTGATGTCATCGTCGAGGCTGGCTACGGCGACGCATTCGGACACAGCCTAGGGCACGGGGTTGGTCTTGCCGTCCACGAGTACCCGCGTGTTGGTCCCAGGGCCCCGGACGTGCTGGCGGACGGTATGGTCTTCACCATCGAGCCCGGTATCTATCTGCCCGAATGGGGCGGGGTGCGGATCGAGGACGTGGTCGTAATGGAGTCTGGGCTCGCGCGAGTGCTCTCCAAGGCCGCTAAAATAGATGTAGACCTGTAAGGAGCTGAGTATGACGATTGGATACGGAGATTTGAAGAAAGGGCTTCCGATCGAGCTGGACGGGGAGCCATATGTAGTAGTCGAGTATAGCTCGCGCAAGATGCAACAGCGCGCGCCGGTGATGCAGGTCCGATTCCGTTCCCTGCTGACGGGCCGGGTCGTCGACCGCTCGTTCCAGGGCTACGACGTCAAACTGTCTATCGCGGATGTCGAGCGACGCAGTGCGCAGTATATCTATGCGGACGGTGATCTGTACTACTTCATGGACACAGAGAGTTTTGATCAATTCCCGCTGTCCGAGGATCAGATAAAAGACGCGCTAGCCTTCCTGGTGGAGGAGACTACCGTCGATGTCGTCTTCTTCGAAGAGCAACCCATTGCTATCGACATGCCGATTACGGTCGATTTGGAAGTTAAGGATGCGCCACCAGGCCACCGGGGAGACACGGCCCAGGGAGGCACGCAGCCGGTGACGCTGGAGACGGGGCACGTCGTGCAGGTGCCGTTATTTGTTTCGGAGGGCGATAGGATCAACGTCGATACGCGCACCGGAGAATACCTGTCCAGGGCATGACATGGCGATCTACTCTGTATCTCAGGTAGCGGGCTACTTGAGCGACCTGCTATATCAAGACTCCGCACTTCAGGACCTATGGGTCAGCGGTGAGGTGGCGAACCTCGCCCGGCCCGGTTCCGGGAACAGCTACTTCACGTTGCGTGACTCCGGCTCTACTTTGCGATGCGCGATGTTCAGTCGTAGTTCTCGCGGCGCCGAGCTGCTGGAAAATGGGATGTCCGTCATCGCCCACGGGCGTGTTTCTCTGTACGAGACGCGAGGCGATCTACAGCTAATCGCGGACGTTGTGCAGCCTGAGGGCGTGGGCGATCTCCAGGTGAAGCTGGAGCAGTTGATCGTCAAGCTGGAGAGCGAGGGCCTCTTCTCACAGTCGCGAAAACGCGAGATACCGCGTTATCCACGGCGTGTCGTCGCGGTGACCTCGCCGATCGGATCCGTCTGGCAGGACATCAAGAGCGTCATCGAGCGGCGCTATCCGCTGGCCGAGCTTTCGCTTGTGCCCGTGTTGGTGCAGGGGGAGCGCGCGGCCGCCACAATCGTCGACGGTCTCGCGGCCCTGGACACGGAGCCAGACGTGGATGTAGTGATCCTCGCCCGTGGGGGCGGTTCGCTGGAGGATCTGTGGCCCTTCAACGAGGAAACCGTAGCCAGGGCTATTTTTAGGTGCGGTGCGCCACTAATCAGCGCAGTCGGGCACGAAACGGACACCACGGTGGCTGACATGGTCGCCGATGTGCGTGCGCCGACACCCTCGGTGGCGGCCGAGATTGCGGTGCCTGACCAGGCCGAGCTTTCGGCCGGTCTTCTGTCAATGCGTCGGACACTAACGTCAGCGGTGTCCAGGACCCTGCTCCACCGCACCGAGGTTGTCAGACGGCTCGGCCCCCGGCTGCTGCGGGTCGGACCTGGTCTTGATCAGAAGCGTATCCGTGTCGACGAGTTGCTGCGAAGATCAGGTATAAATCTCCGCCAAAACCTCGATGCAAGCAAGGCCAGCACAGAGGCTCTTGCGATGCGTCTTCGGGCCCTAAGCCCCAAAGACACCCTACGCAGGGGGTATGCTATAGTACAGACCGCCGACGAATCCACCGTGGTAAGCGACCCAGGTCAGGTGAGTGTCGGCGACGGTGTCGAGATCACGCTGGCCGAGGGTAGCCTTTCCGCGGATGTGGTGGCGCCAAGAGCGCAGCGCGTGCCAAAGGGGCGGGCCGATGACCAGAGCTGATCCAGGCGTACTGTACCGAGGCCACGATATTTCACCGGCGACTCAGACACTATTTTTACTCTCCCCCTTCCGAGGAGGAGTGCCAGGGAGATCTTTGAAAGTGTACTTAATTACTCCGCCGGTCACCCCGGTATGACGGCCAAAAAAGTGCCCGATGACATGACCTTTGAGCAGGCCCTGGGTCGGCTGGAGGCTGTAGTCAGCGCCATGGAATCCGGCGACCTGCCGCTTTCAGAGGCCACAAATCTCTACGAGGACGGGATGAAACTCGCCAGGGTTTGCAGCGAGATGCTGGCAGCAGCGGAGTTGAAGATCACAAAGATCCAGACCGCATACGGTGAGCAGATGCGGCTCCCGCCTGAGTCTGGTGGATAGGCCGTTTTGAGAGCCGATCTCCATATGCATTCCCACTTTTCCCCCGACTCGGAGGTCTCTCCCGAGGCGATGGCAAAGCGGTGTGCCGATGTCGGCCTCGACTACGTCGCCGTGACGGATCACAACTCCATCGAGGGCTCCGTCGCTGTAAAGGCGATAGCTCCGTTCAAGGTGATTATCGGTGAAGAGGTAGGCTCCGCCGCTGGCGAGATCACCGGCCTGTTTCTGAAGGAGACCATCCCTGCGGGTTTGACAGCCCTCCAGACGGTGGAGCGCATCAAGGATCAGGGCGGCCTGGTCTCGATCCCTCACCCATTCGACCGATTTCGTTCCCATGTAATCGATAAGGCCGCTCTACACGAGATAATTCCTTACATCGACATAGTCGAAGGGTTCAACTCTCGCAACAATCTGGCTCGCGACGATAGGAAGGCGCAGGAGTTTGCAAGGACCCACGGTTTCATCACCTCAGGGGTCACAGACGCCCACACGACG
>CAUZNX010000035.1:0-8391 GCA_963580905.1 Dehalococcoidia bacterium
GAAACAAGCCACAAGGAACCACAAATGAAGATCACGGACGTCACACTCACCCTCTTCGCATGGGAAGACATCCCGGCCACCAAATACGGCCAGCTCAGCCAGGAGTTCAGCGGCACCTCCCAGATGGGCCTCGTCACCATCACCACCGACGAAGGACTCGAAGGCCACGCCTTCCTTGGCTCAGCCAGCCGAGGCGCAAACATGGACGGCCAGAGCCTCATCAGCTACCTGAAACCCATCGTCATGGGGCAAAACCCGCTCGACCGAGAACGTCTCTACCAGGGACTTCAGAAGAGCTACCGCAACACAACCCCCCGGGCGATCGACATCGCACTCTGGGACCTGTGCGGAAAGATCGCCGGACTACCCATCCACCAGCTCCTCGGCAGCTACCGACAGAGCGTCCCGGCCTACGCCAGCTCCGCCGTATTGAACTCCCCTGAGGAGTACGGCGAGCAAGCTGCGCAGTACAAGGCAGACGGCTGGGCGGCGTACAAGATCCACCCGCCGACCGTCAGCGTCGCGGGCGACATTGCCGTCTGTGAAGCCGTCCGAGAAGCGGTCGGCGACGACTACCGGATCATGCTGGACTCCACCTGGGCCTACAACTACTACGAGGCTCTGGCGGTCGGCAAAGTCGCGGAACGACTCGGCTTCTACTGGTACGAAGACCCACTGGCCGACGACGACATGTACAACTACGTCAAGCTCCGAGAGCACATGGACATCCCGATAATGGCGACCGAGTACTCGCCGGGCGGATTCACGGCTTACGCCCCGTGGCTCGTTGCCCAGGCTACCGACTACCTGCGTGGCGACGTCGCCGTTAAGGGCGGGATCACCGCCATCTACAAGACGGCCCACCTCGCCGAGGGCTTCCACCTCAACTACGAGGTCCACCACGGCGGCAATTCGCTCAACAACGTCGCCAACACCCACGTCATCATGGCGATCAAGAACTGCGAATACTTCGAAGTGCTGCTGCCATCGGGGGCGCAGAAGTACGGACTGATCGAGGATATCGACCCGGACGAGAACGGCCTGATCTACGCATTTAACGAGCCGGGACTTGGGGCCAAGATCGACTTCGAGTTGATCGAACGCAAAAAGACGGCGGTGCTTTCGTAAGGGCGTAACTGCCATACGGCCGCACACCCTCATCTAACAACACCGTACCGGCGAATGACTATCCGCCCTTCGCCGATAACTCCACCACCTCCTGATCCGGAGGCAAAGGCATAAAAATGAAAATCACAGACCTGACCATCAAGCTCTTCAACTGGGAGGGCATCCCTCCCCGCAGGCCCGGCGACTCGGCCACAAGCCAGCTCGGACTGGTGACAATCACGACCGACGAAGGCCTCCAGGGCCACGCCTTCCTAGGCTCGTCCGCGGCAACCGCCGAGGATGATGCTCCCGGGCTTATCCGCTACTTGAAGCCACTCGTCATGGGCCAGGATCCGCTGGACCGTGAACGACTCTGGCAGGAGATCTGGACGCGCAACAGACAGGTGACACTCCGGGCCATCGGTGCGGTCGACTGCGCCCTCTGGGACATCGGTGCGAAAGCAGCCGGTCTACCGCTTCACCGGATGCTCGGCTCGTACCGGACCAGCGTCCCCGCATACGCCTCATCGGCTCCGATGGACAAGCTGGAACTCTTCACGGATGAAGTCCAGCACTACATGGAACGAGGCTGGACAGCGTACAAGATCCACCCGCCGCGTATACCGGCATACGACATCGAAGTCTGCGCCGCAGTCCGAGAAGTCGCAGGCCCGGACTTCACGCTGATGCTGGACTCGATGTGGTCGTACGACTACCCGTGGGCCTTGCGCGTCGGCAAGGCGATCGAGGAGATGAACTACTACTGGTACGAAGACCCGTTGCCCGATGACGACCTCGGGGGCTACGTCAAATTGCGGAGTAACCTGGACATCCCGTTGATGGCGACCGAGTACGCACCCGGCGGCGGCTTCACATCCTTTGCGCCGTGGCTTCAGTACGGTGCGACCGACTACCTGCGCGGCGACATCCAGGTGAAGGGTGGCATCACGCCTCTCATCAAGGCGGCCCACATGGCGGAAGGTTTCGGCCTGAACTTTGAAATGCACCACGGCGGCAACTCCCTAAATAACATCGCCCAACTCCACGTAATCATGGCGATCAAGAACTGCGAGTTCTTGGAAGTGCTGCTACCAGATGAGGCCCAGAAGTACGGAATAACCGAAGACATAGAGGTCGACTCAAACGGCATGGCACACGCCATGGAAAAGCCGGGCATCGGCGCCGAGATCGACTTCGACATGATCGAGAAGATGAAGGCGGCGGAGCTGAGTTAAAAGTGTGATGGGAGTGATTAGGGCGTATGGCAATACGCCCACTACTCATCGCCGGTCCAGTGATTGATGCCGGCCAAACAAACCTCTGTCATTCTGAGCCCGAAGCGAAGGATCTCCCGACCGGCACTCCGCCAAATCGTCTCTGCACCTCAAACCTCACCCGGCAAGGGAGAGGGAGCAATCGAACTGACATGTCTATGTTTAAGGAGACGACCGTTGGTACGCGAAAACAGAACCAAAGCAAAACTCGCAACAGGTGGCGTCGCCTTTGGCGTAACCGTCGGTCCTAACGACTCCGACATGGTGGAGATGGCGGGCCTCATGGGGTTCGACTTTGCCATGGTCGACTGCGAGCACGATCTGTTCAACGAGAGTGCCCTGGCCGGGTTGATCCGTACTGCAAACCTGTATGGCATGACCGCCATCGCACGCATGCAGAACAACTTTGAGCTGGCCCTCCACGCCCTCGACGGCGGCGCTCAGGGCATCCTTGTGGCCCGGGTAAAGTCTGCCGACGACGCTCAAGCAATCGTGAACGCCACGAAGTTCCAACCTGAAGGCAAACGAACCATTTTCTTCAGGAGTCGGGGCGGCGGGTACGCACTGGACATTCCATCCCCCGAGCAGTGGACCCTCGACACAAACGCCCAGATCATGGCGGGCTGCATCATGGAAGAAATCGCCGCGGTCGACAACATTGCGGACATACTGGCGGTGCCGGGAATCGACTTCATCGATCTCGGCCCCCTGGACCTATCTCACTCGAAAGGATGGGTCGATCAGGCCGGGCTAGACCAGCTTGTGCACAAGATCGTTTCCGAATCCGTAAAAGCGGGCAAGGCCGTCGTCAGCCCGGCCAGCGCAGACAACATTCCCGACTTGCTCGACCGAGGCTTCCGTATGCTGACAGTCTCGCCCGTCGAATACTTCCAATCAGGCGCAACACAGTTCCTGAGCCGCGGCAGAGAAATACTAGCGTCCAGGGGCATATCGCAGTTATAAGGGGCACTATGCAGGTATCACTGTTCTACGGCGAAAAGGACATCCGGGTCGAGGACCAGCCAACGCCCGAACCCGGCCCCGGCGAGGTGCTGATCGGCATCAAGGCCGCGGGTGTATGCGGCTCCGACCTGCACAACTACCGCGGCAACCGACCCTCAACAAACGACGTTCCGTGGGAACAGGGTCACGAGCTTGCCGGCGTGGTGGAAGCACTTGGGCCGGGTGTGAACGACTTCGCTGTTGGCGACCGCGTCGGCATCGAAGCCGAGCACCTTGTTGGCTGCGGACACTGCCGTGAATGTAAGCGCGGCGACTATCACATCTGCCCGGAGCGCGGCATCGTTCACGGTGCGAAACATGGCAGCCACGGCTTCTCCAGCCACGACGTCACGCTGGCCAGCAACTGCTTTCCTCTGCCCGACCACGTCTCCTTTGACGAGGCGGCGATTCTCGACTGCTACGCCTGTGGCGTCCACGCCGTAAACCGAACGCCCGTGCCGGTGGACGGCACTGTCGTGATCGTGGGCGCAGGTGCAATAGCCCTGACGCTTGGACAGGTCGCAAAGGCATACGGCGCGGGTCGAGTCATCATGGTCGGCACTCGCGTAGAGCCACTCCAAACAGCGGTCGATTCCGGTGCGGCCGACGAATACATCGTGAATGCCGACGAAGATCCGGTGCAGGGTGTTCTCGATCGCACAGAGGGCGAAGGCTCAGAGGTCGTCTTCGAGACGGTCGGCGGCGAATCCCAGCTCATCGCACAGTGCGCGGCGATGGCACGACGAGGTGGCACAGTAAGCGTGGTCGGGTTATTCACACAGCCCCAGACACTGGACTCGCAAACACAGGGCATGGCCAAAGAACTGGTCCTGACCTGGTCCAACAGTTACTCAAGCTGGCATGGCATTTCCGAGTACCAGACGGCACTCGATCTCCTTGCGTCCGACCGACTGAACGCCGGTCCGATCATCACGCACCGGTTCCCCCAGTCCCAGATCGCAGACGCCTTCTCCGCAGCGGACAACAAGCGTGCGTCCGGAGCGATACGCGTGGTGGTCAATCCCTGAACAGGCATGATCGCCTGAACTAACTCTCACCGTGGTTTTTGTTGCCCCCTCTTCCGGTCGGGAGAGGGCTGGGGTGAGGGGTGTGTCGCTCAACGAGCGGCAAGACACTAGCGCGTTGTTAATCTCCCAGATCGGGATTGCCCGTCCCCGCCCTTCAAGAGCCTCAGCGTGGGTGCTTCGCAATCAGAAGGGTTGTGACATCGCCACCAACAACCCACATCCATCACCGCTAAAGTACGCTGCATGTCCACCAAAACCTCCGTCTACATCACAACTTCCCATGACGGCTTCATAGCCCGCACTGACGGCTCGCGGGACTGGCTCGAGCACGATGCGGGCGAAGACGACTACGGCTTCAAGGCATTCATGGACAGCATCGATTCGATGGTCCTGGGACGCACCACCTACCAGCAGTTTCTCAGCTTCGACGTCGAGTGGCCGTACGTCGGAAAGCACGTCATCGTACCCAGCAGCACACTCACAAATGACGACGTTCCCGAAGAGCGGCAAACAGACGTGGATATCGTCAACACAGATCCCGCGGGGCTACTCACCGTCCTTGCAACGCAGGGTTACAAACACGCCTGGATCGATGGAGGAAAGACCGTACAGAGCTTTCTTAACGACGGCCTCATCGACGAAATTACCGTATCACGCATCCCCGTCCTTATCGGCCAGGGCATCCCGCTTTTTGGCGTCCTTGATAGCGACATGAAGCTCAACCACGTCGACACGGTTTCGTATGCATCCGGCGTCGTCCAGTCGAAGTACAGGGTAGTCGAGTAGGCGTTTACATAGGGTGAACCCTGCGGGTCGGGCAAGCCTCCCGCCCCACCGCTACGGTTGCCCTATCCGAGCCCCTAAAGCTCCACGCGGTCTGGCCCTGAATCGAACGCGTAGTACTCGTGTTCGACACGGTCGCCGAGAACCTTCACAACGCGATATCCGGACACATCGTCACCGGCCTGCATTCCTACGGCCGAGGTAGCGATCATCAACATCTCTCCGTCGCTTGCGTAGTTGTTCTTGTGCAGGTGCCCGCCGAACACAGCAGACACATCGTGCTTGCGGAACAAATCCATAAGCGGCCTCCGTCGCTCCAGTGGCAAGTTACCGCCGTAGTCTTCCTCGTCTGCGTTGTCCGTAAACAGCGGGTGATGCGTGAACACGATCCGTCGATCATCGCCGCGCTCGACAGATGCCGCTAGCTCAGACTCGACAAACTGAAGCTGGCTCTCCCACTCGTCCGGGACCTGTGAGGGATTGAAAATGACGGCCGATGACAGCACCACAAATGTCACACTCTTGTGTGTGAAAGAGTGGTAATCCGGCCCGAACTCGTCGCGGTATTTCTCAATCAAATCAAGGACCGCCACGCCGGCGTCGTTGCTTGTGTCCCGGTTGCCCGGCGCCCAGTAAATGGGAATCCCTGAGTCCAACCCGTCCGCAACACGCTTGATCTCGGCCACCTCCACCGGATCCATGTTGTTGTGACTCAGATCACCCGTGACCATCACAAAATCGGGCTTGAGTCGGTTCGCCTCTGCAATAGCCGACTCAAACAACGCAACTTCAGGGCCGATGCCCAGCTCCGGTTCGATACGCCCGGCTGCCACCATGACGCCGAGTTGTGGGTCCGACAGTTGTATGAAAAAGAACGGTTCCCCTAGCATCGTGGGTCAGTGCTCCCCATATCTACAAAGACTAAGTGAGCCACCAGATTAACCGACCACACCGTTGACAGGCATAATGCCCGGTCAACGAACATCCCCGAACGTGATAAGAAATCACGGCCAGCCACCGTCTGATTGGATCAGCCCGATGACACAGATTCTCTCCGCCAACAAACACGGCGTCACCATGCGCACAACTCAGGGGATGCTCGGGGCCGTAGACATCCCGTGGAGCGAAGACCTCACGCTGGACGAGGCCTCATTCCGAGCCCTGCTGGGTCGACTTTCAAGCCTCGGCGCTCACCACCTCTACATCATGGGCACTGCGGGCGAGGGCTACGCCATGACCGACGGTCGATTCCAGCGAGTTGTGGACGTCTTCGTAGACGCCATGCGTGGGACAGGTGTCGGCATGCAAGTAGGCGTGATATCGCTGGCCACAGAAGAGGTGATCGACCGCATCAGGTACGCACATGACCTGGGAGTTCGGTCGTTCCAGATATCACTGCCTTCTTGGGGCGCGGTCACCGACTCCGAAATGCTGACCTACTTCAAAACCGTGTGCGGCGCGTACCCGGACTCCGAATTTCTACACTACAACCTGGCGCGATCCAAACGAATCCTGGGCGGCGACGACTACCGAATGATCCTGGATGAAGTACCAAACCTGGTCGCCGCTAAGCAGAGCACGGCAGACATGGCGCTGGTCAGGAGCTGGATGCAAAAGGCTCCTGAGATGCAGCACTTCATGTTGCAAGGCCCGTACGCCTACGCAACCCAGTTCGGCGAATGCTCCCTGCTCTGCAGCATGCACGGCGTCTACCCAGAACTAACGCGAGAGATGTTCGCCGCCGGCTCTATTGGAGACGTAACACGGACGATGGAGATCGCTGAGGAGTTCAACCGGCACCGGGACGGAATTTTCGGTCACGTCGATCGAGTGATGATAGATGGCGCTTACGACAAATTGCTGGTGTGGCTTACAGACCAGTCATTCCCGCGCCGATTGCTACCTCCATATGAAGGTTTTTCGGACGCCGAGGCCGCCGTTAGCCTCGAATATTTCCGCCGCAGCGCGGGTTAGCGTGTGACGATTCCGTGTGGTGCTAAAACACCCACATGGAATCATAGCCAATCGTAAATACGGCCTGATTTGCAGCGCGCTACCCCGCGATATTGGTGTCGTTGCATCATCGCTTCGACGAAGTCATATTCACAGAATCCTCACGCGCTTTCGCGTGATCCATCACGCCTTCCTCATCAGCACACTGAGATGGGCACCGCAGTCGCCCCAGATCGAGTGGCTTCAGCAGCCAGAGCGGCAGCCAAGCGGGGTTGTTGAGTCCAACTGACCAGGACGTTTGCGGCAATCGGCAATTTTATAACTCGACGTGAGGGGGTTTAGAACCGGTCTCGATACACACCGAGATCGGTCCCATATGGCGAGGAGCTTTAGGCGGTTAGCGGGTTTCTCGCAGACCACCAGGATGTACCCAACCGGGGCAATGGCCAAACCTCCCGGCTTCCACGGTTGCGGTGTGTTTCTCCAAGCGGCGGTACGGGCTACGTCGGGCCCGTCCGCCGCACTTTTTTTGAGCGGTCTTTGAAAAAGGGCCTCTCTTCGCGCCCAGATCCTTCCCTCTTCTCTGCCGGTACTGATACTGGCCGATGGCGAACCCGTCGCCATTTCGCTAACCTGTGCCCACGTCCCGGCACGTACCTCTTACGGTGTCAGGCTGAACGGGACATCCCGAACTTTTATCGCGAGTAATAAGGAACATCGATGACTCAGTTTCGGATCATGGTCAACCGGCACTCGGCGTTCTACTCCCCACTGATCGGCACCGTCGCAGGCGGTTTCCTTGCGGAAGAGGGTCTTGATCCTCACTACGGAGGTGAAGTTCCGCCAGCGACCAACTCCCCGGCTATGCTGGCTGCGGGTGAGATCGAGATCTGCCAGGGTGCCGTATCCGCAAGCTGGGCCTACCTGGAACGCGGCGAGACGCCGCCGATAGTCCACTTTGCACAGATCAACGAGCGCGACGGCTTTTTCGTCGCCGCACGGGAGCCAGACCCGAACTTCACATGGGACAATCTGTCCGGCGCAGACGTTCTTGCGGACCACGGCGGTCAACCGCTTGCCATGTTCAAATACGGTGTCCACAGGATGGGCGTCGACTACGGCTCTCTGAACGCCATCGACGCAGGAAGCACGGCGGAGATCGACGCAGCGTTCCGGTCTGGCACCGGCCAGTACGTCCACCAGCAAGGGCCAGCGCCACAGCAGCTTGAGGCTGACGGCGTCGG
>CAUZNX010000036.1:0-8294 GCA_963580905.1 Dehalococcoidia bacterium
TGAGGAAGGACGGGGCAACCTTCCCTGTCGATGTCCGATGCGGTCCATTCGAGAGGCAGGGCTGGTCGGCTTTTCTCGCTCTGGCACGGGACATCGGAGAGCGCAAGGAGGCGGAGGAGGCGTTGGCTGTGCTGGCGAAATTCTCCAGTGAGAGCACTAACCCGGTTCTCCGGTTCGGCGCGGACGGGACTGTGCTGTATTCCAACGCGGCGGGTACTTCGCTGCTCGAGGAGTGGGGCACTGAGGTGGACGGCGTGGCGCCCGAATTCTGGCAGAACCTGATGCGAGAAACGATTGAGTCCGGGCAGACGGCGCAGGCCGAGGTCGCGCTCGGAAATAGGTCGCTGTCGGTGGACCTGGTGCCTGTCGGCACGGCCGGTTACGTCAACATGTATGGGAGCGACATTACGGCGCGTAAGCGTGCTGAGGTCGAGCAGCAGGAGTTCGCGTACAGGCTGGAGCGCAGCAATCGTGATCTCGAACACTTTGCATATGTAGCTGCTCACGATCTACAGGAGCCCCTTCGCAAGATCCAGACATTCGCGGATAGGCTGGTTTTCAAGGGTCGAGAGCCTCTTAGCGTGGAGGGTCGAGGCTATCTCGACAGTATTCAGGGTGCGACTGAGCGGATGCGTGCGCTGATCGATGGCCTGCTCGAGTACTCACGGGTGACGACCAACAATCAACCATTTGCAATCGTAGACCTGGGGCAGGTGGCGAGTGATGTGCTGTCAGACCTCGAGGCGTACATCGAGGGTGTCGGTGGCCGCGTGGAGGTGTCCTCTTTACCTATCCTCGGCGCCGACCCGGTCCAGATGCGCCAACTCCTACAAAATCTGATCCACAACGGTCTCAAATTCCATGAGCCTGGGCGGCCGCCCACTCTGCGAATTGAGGCTGAGTGCGTGCCAGGATACGATGGCGAGGATAGCGCGGGAGGAAGCTGGCGACTGATCGTTAGCGACCACGGTATCGGGTTCGACGAACGATACCGTGATCGAATGTTCGCGATATTCCAGCGCCTGAACGGGCGCGGACAGTACGACGGGAACGGCATCGGGCTGGCCCTCTGCGCGAGAATCGTGGAGCGTCATGGGGGACGGATCGAGGCGGTGTCGACACAAGGAGAGGGTGCAACGTTCGTAGTTACGCTGCCCCTCAATCAGGGATAGGGAGCAGGGACAAGATGGATCGGTCGAACCGGTCGGCGATCGTTCTGATGGCCGACGACGATTCGGAGGATAGGGTGCTCGCAAGGGACGCTATGCGAGAGTGCCGACCGTCCATCGATTTCCGAGCTGTGGTGGATGGGGCATAGCTGATGGACTACCTGTATCAGCGAGGGGAGTACGCCGACCAGGACGCCGCGCCGCGCCCGGACCTGATTCTGCTCGATCTGAACATGCCGAGGAATACGGGGCGCGAGGCCTTGATGGAGATCAAGGTCGATCGCGACCTGGGCACGATACCGGTGGTCGTACTAACGACATCCCGGGCCGATGAGGACGCCTTCGTTGGATACAAGCTGGGCGCAAATTCGTGTTTGATCAAACCTATGTCTTTTGAAGGACTGGTAGGAGCGATGGATTCGCTCGCAACCAACTGGTTCGAGACCGCCAAATTGCCACCACTAGAGCCCGGAGGCCGACATGGATAGCGACTTAGTTAGGATACTGCTCGTCGACGATGACGAGGAGGACTTCAGATTGACCCCCGACCTACTATCGGAGATAGAGGGCACGGAATACAAACTCGAATGGGAGCCTGATTACCCGGCAGCGTTGGAGCTGGCAAGCGGCGATGCCCACGATGTTTACCTGGTGGACTACGACCTGGGACTGCACTCGGGGCTGGATCTGCTCGAAGAGGCTATGGCTCAGGGTTGCACGGCCCCAATGATCGTGCTGACTGGGATGGGTGATCGCAGCGTCGATAACGCCGCGATGATGGCCGGAGCGGCCGATTATTTACTAAAAGGTCACCTCGACGCTTCGATGTTGGAGATGGCGATTCGCTATCGCGCAAGAGGGCCGAGCAGGAACGAGAGGCTCTTGAGCAGCAGTTCAGGCAGGCCCAAAAGATGGAGGCGATCGTCCAGCTCGCAGGTGGCATCGCTCACGACTTCAATAACCTGCTCACCGCGATCCTTGGGTACTCGGAGATTGGTGTCATTCAAGCGCCAAACGAGGGCCCGTCCAAGTCCAGTTTCGAGGAAATCCGTGACGCTGCCAGGCGGGCGGGCGGCTGACCTGACGAAGCAGCTACTCTCCTTCTCGAAGGGACGGGCTCAGGAGATGAGCATCCTCGACCTCAATGAAGTGGTGAAGAGCACCCAAAGGATTCTCAGCAGGCTCATTGGGGAGGATATAGAGCAACACACGGTCCTTCCACCTGGTCTATGGCTCGTGAAGTCGGACCCGCGGCAGCTTGAACAGATTGTCATCAACCTGGCTATCAACGCCCGAGACTCGATGGAGTCGGGCGGGCGTCTGGTCATCGAGACCTCCAACGTAACCTTAGGCAGGGACTCTGCTCCCGTGAGCGCTGGAATTTCGCCTGGGCGGTACGTCGTGTTGTCGGTGAGCGACAACGGGTCGGAGATTGACGAGGATGTCTTGCCTCATATTTTCGAGCCCTTCTTTTCGACCAAGGACAGTGGCAAGGGAACTGGCCTTGGGCTTTCGACCTGCTATGGCATCGTGCAGCAGATCAATGGACACATTCTGGCCCAAAGCGAGTCGGGCGCCGGTACCACGATCAAGGTCTACCTACCCAGAGAAAATGGCCGGGTAACCGGAGGTGAGTTACACGAGCCGCAACCGCCGGATGAAAAGGGTACCGAGAGTGTGCTGCTTGTGGAGGATGAAGAGACGGTGAGGAGTATGGCGTCCTGGGTTCTGCGTGATCAGGGTTACACAGTCATTGAGGCAGAGAACGGGGAGGAGGCGATCCGGCTCGCGGAGTCCGGCGATTCTGGGGCCATTGACCTGCTCCTGACAGATGTCGTGATGCCGATCATGGGCGGCAAGGAATTGGCGGACCGGCTGGTGGCAGACAGTGCCGTAGGATCGGTGCTCTACACGTCGGGGTATGCGGAAGCCGCCTCTCCACGGTTTGGACAGCTCCATTCAGGCGCAGAGTTCATGCCCAAGCCATTCACACCAAAGACTTTGATTCGCCGGGTCAGGGAGACGCTGGACGCCTCACGGTTGAAGGCGTCCCAGGATGATGGCGAGAGAGAGCGAATTAACACCTAGAGGCGTTGTGTCATCTGGGGTCGGCGGATGGACGGGTACGTGATCTTGCGGCCCCTTCCCATCCCCGGGCAGGTCGCAGACCTGCCCCTACAGGTGACCGTTCAGGGTGACGTGGGCACAGGCACCCTCATGTTCTGAAGATACCCGTGCCTACGTGCTTAGACTACTTCTACGGTGTTCTCCACGGAGCCGATGCCATCCAGGGATATCCGGACTACATCGCCCGCTTCCAGGGGACCGTCTGCTACGCACCCGCCCGTGTAGATAATTACCAGGTCCGGGGGAGAGTCGTGGGCCTGAGTCCACTCGACGATTTGGGCCGGGGAACGCCGGAGGGTCGTGGTGTTGGTGGAGCTTCCGACCTTTTTGCCATCTCGTAGGATGGTCAGTTCCATGTCCCTGCCTGTCGGGTCTGGCATGGTCTCCGGAGTGACGATGCATGGGCCGAGAGACGCGCATCCCTTGAAGACCTTGCTGGGCACCATCCACCACAACGTCTCGCCCATGAGCCCGCCTGCGACCTCGTTACCGGTGCTGTATGCCACCAGCTTGCCCTTGTATACGATCAATACCAGCTCGCCTTCGGCGACGGTCTTTGCAGTGTCGCCCCTGATGCCGATGGGGTCGAAGGGCCCCGCCAGCCTCGAATTTGTGCCCTTGTACATCACAGGCGGGCGATCGGCCTCGTAAGCGGTCTTGGTTATGTCTGGCATTCCGGCCACGCCCTCGTCGGGTACGGCGTAGTTGCCGATGCCTCCGGCCCAGATCTCGTCTGGGGCCAGGGGAGCAATGATGCGGGCAGCGCCCGTCGCGCTCCGGGACGATTCCGTCAGCTGCGCCACGTCGAAGGTCTCAGCGTCTCCAGAAGATAGGACATTGCGGGCGATGTTGTCGACGCTCATTCCGCTGATGTCACTCACATTCAGGAGCTCCCTGAAGTCTGTGACGTCGCTATTCAGCGATGTCAGAGAGGAAAGCGTCCCTGGCTGGGTCTCTGCAGTGAGGTGTGTGTCGCCACGGCTGTCACGTATCCGATAATATCGCATTGTGTCCTCCAGTCGGCGTTAGTCAGCTTGTTCGGGGCACTAGTGTAGTCGCTGATGTGGGTGTTGCAAACCCCGCCCAGCGCCGCGCGCAACGGCATCGTGTGGATTGGAAAGCGTGAGTGAGCTGAATCAGAGAGTTAGGGCTTCGGATCTTGGCACCCACAATGGCCAAAACACAACTGCGCATTCACTATAGTCGGGAACACGCGGTTGATATGCAGGTCTGAATAGGTGATCGGCGAGGAACAGAAAGGCTACTGGGCGGCCTTGTTAAGCTCGGCACCGGCGGTGAAACCGACACGCTTGTGTGCCGGCACTGTGATTAGCTTGCCAGCCTGACCGCCTCGAATTGGCTTGACTCTTCGGGCCTTGACCTCGCGAATGGAGAACGATCCGAACCCGGTCAGAACGACCTTGTCTCCGCTCTGTAGGGCTTCCTGTATGCTGCTGAGAACCGCACCAAGAGCTGCCTCACCCTGGGCTCGGGAGCCTCCCAGTCTTGTGGCAATCCTGGCGGTGATGTCGCTTTTCCTAAGCGTAGCCATAAACGTACTCCTCTTGATTTTGGTGCTCAGTAATATGTGTGGCGCGGTGACGGCCCTGGCAAGCCGGGACCCACTCCAGCGTCGGCACGATATTATGTTTTAACCGAAGCACTGTCAAGCCCCTTGCCAGCGCTTCCGACCACCCATAAGTCTTAGTTTTGAAGGGCGTCGCTGGCTCGACAGCGGTTATCTGACGGTGCGATTCTGGCCCGGCACGACACGCTGGTTGTATACTGATTTGAGAAGAATCCAATCCCTCAAGGTGATTGCCTCACACATGCTGCCCGAGGGTAACGATAACGTCTCGGAAGAGCGCCCACCGAGCCGACGCACGCCCGGACACGGGCCGTCCCTAGGGCTCGTCGTGACACTCATCTTCTCGGGAATGGTCCTGGGACTCTTGCTGGCCTTGTTCGCCACGCAATCGCCCTGGCTTCCCCGGTGGGGGCAAGCGCCGCTGTACGACGAGGCGCTGATCACTGCTCTTGTCGAGCGCGCGTCCCCGGCGGTTGTCGAGGTGAGCATAAACAGGCTGACCGCTGTGGAAAGGGGCTCCGGTTTTCTTGTCGACACCGAGGGGCATATCGTGACCAATCAGCACGTTGTGGCTAATCCGGGGGAACTGACCGTGCTGATGGCCGACGGGCGGACGCTTGAGGGCACCCTTCTGGGCACGAGCCGCGCAGACGACCTCGCGGTCCTGAAGGTAGACGCGCAGGAGGTTGCAGGCATCGCACCTCTATCTCTCGCGAACTCTGACGACATTCGTCCGGGTCAACTCGCAGTCGCAATCGGAAGCGCTTTCGCCCAGTTCAACTCGGTGACGGTGGGGGTCGTGAGCGGGACACAGCGGAGTCAGACGTCTCGGCTGCAACAGGGTGCAGGGGGAACGGTATTCCGCCCGCTCCCTGAGCTGGTGCAGACCGACGCCGCTCTTAATCCAGGCAATTCGGGAGGACCTCTCCTCGACCGGGACGGTCGCGTGATCGGGGTTAACTCGGCTGTTCAGCTGGAGGGCAATTCCTTTGACGTGAGCATCCAGACCGGCGTGGGTTTCGCGGTTTCGAGTAACACACTCAGAGACATCCTTCCAGAACTGATGAGCCCTGGAGAGTTTCTGCGACCCTGGCTCGGGGTGAGTAGCAGGCCGCTCACTCGCGTGCAATTCCGGTACCTCGATGTCGATGTTGAACAGGGCGTGTACGTTACCCTCGTCTGCGCCGGCAGCCCGGCAGATATTTCGGGATTGAGGGGCGATAGGTTCAATTTGAGGCCTTCGGGTCGTGGGGACCTCATCACCGCCATCGACGGCAACCCCGTTGTGGAGGTCAGCGATATTGTCACTCGCTTGAATGATCTCAGGCCCGGTGATTCTGTAACGCTGAGCGTTATTCGTGAAAAGCAGCATCGTGAAGTCGACGTAATCCTGGCGCCATGGGGAGTCTGCTCCCCCTAAGGTACGGGTGCTGCGCACGCTTAGACGGGCGGTGCTGGCATGTTTGGGGGTGGTCGCCGCGTGCTCTTAGACGTGCGGGGTGTGGTGCCATCCGAACTGACCTATCATGGCTCACTGTTAGGACGAGAGATTTTCTTCCGAAGCCATGGGCCCCAGTATCCAGACCCTGACTTCAAGGACAACTAATGGGCGATTCGACGATGGATGTGGTGATCGTTGGCGGGGGCCTGGCTGGGATCGCAACCGCGTACTACCTGGGCAAGCAGGGGGTACGCTCGACGGTTATAGAGCGCGATGCCGTGGGGAGCCACGCATCTGGATTCGCATACGGGGGCCTGGGTGCCCTCGACGGCGTTGGAGTCCACGGACCGACCCAGACCATCGCCACCGCTAGTATGCGTCTGCACCGGGACCTGGCTGTCTCGCTGCCCGAAGAGACGGGCATCAACACCGAGTTTCGAGAACGCCCTGGGATCGCTCTCTGCTACACAGACGACGAGATACGGACAGCAAAGGCGAATTTAAGGCTCCGGGAGAAGCAACCCGAGTACGAGTGCAGGTGGCTGGACAGGGATGAACTGCTGGCGATGGAACCCAGAATCTCCCCGGACGCCATCGGGGCGGCTTATGCCGAAGGGACGGTTGATCTGGAGCCGTACCGGTTTATCCTTGCGATGGCGCAGGCGGCAGAGGGGCTGGGGACGACCATCCGCCATGGGACCGTCACCGGCATAAAAAAACAGGGCGATCGAGTCACGGGTGTTCTCCTCGGCGACGAAGAGATTAGCTGCGATGCCGTCGTGATTGCTATGGGGCCCTGGAGCGGGTTTGCGTCCGAGTGGCTCGGCATACCCATCGACGTGACGCCTCTCAAAGGACAGATATTGCGGCTCAGGGCGCCCGGAGCTCCTTATCGATACTCTGTCGGATGGGACGGCCATTACGCCACCACGAAGCCTGACGGACTGGTCTGGGCTGGGACCACTGAGGAGAAGGTCGGGTTCGACGAGCAGACGACTGTTTCAGCCCGCGACCGGATCATGGGCGAGCTGCTCCGAATGCTCCCGTCCCTGGCCGATGCCCAACTGGTGCAGCAGACCGCGTGCCTGAGGCCCGTGGCGTCTGACAAGCTGATGGTCCTCGGGCGCGCACCCGGATGGGAAGGCGTCTACCTGGCGACAGGCGGTGCCCGCTCCGGCATCATCCTGGGCCCCGCGATTGGTCAGATCACAGCCGGGCTCGTGACCACGGGTGAGTCACCGCTCCCGATCGAGGCATTCGACGCGGCGCGGTTCGTAGCCTAGATTTCTTCTACGGCGGGGCGGCTAACGGTTGATGATGTCTCGGTAGGCTATACTGTTGACGTCCATGCACTTGCCCCAAACAAACAGGTCCGTGGAGACCGCCTGAATGACCATGCCAAAGATACCGGAAACGCTGCTCGATCTGATCGCCGGAGGTAAACCCAACCACCCGGCGATCATCGTGCCCGATGGTCCCGTCGTCACCTATGAAGCCCTGCGGAGCCAGGTGGCCGAACTGGCGGCACAGCTGGAAGCCGCTGGGATTTCTGGGGGAGATCGGGTAGCCATCGTCCTTCCCACCGGCATCGAAATGATCGTGTCGTTCCTGGCGGTCGCTTCGGTAGCCACAGCCGCGCCCTTGAACCCCGCATACAAAGCCGATGAGTTCGACTTTTACCTTGGGGACACGGGAGCGAAGGCTCTTATCACGTCTGACAGTACTGGCGAGGACGCTCGCGCCGTTGTTTCGGACTCCGTTATGCAACTTTCAGCCCATTTGAACCCGGAAGGCCGGGTCACTCTGACACCAGGCACGCCAGCCGCGACCAAGACTCCGTCGACTACACCTTCTCCCGACGCGGTCGCGTTGGTGCTGCATACGAGCGGTACTACTAGCCGCCCGAAGCGGGTGCCACTAGCTCACCGTAACATCGCGGTATCCGCCAGTAATATCGTCGCAACCTATC
>CAUZNX010000037.1:0-8270 GCA_963580905.1 Dehalococcoidia bacterium
TGCCACCGAGCAAAATCGCCATCCCGGCGGCTGCGCCAATAATACCTGCGGCCCCCAGAGAAGTACAGTGCATAGGAACACTGCCCAGACACAACCCATTCAACGCTCAAATCCGAACCTCGACAGCTTCCAAATACGTGGATTCGCACAACGCAAGCAGCAGTGATATCGTGTGCGCCGACGAAGTCTGACCCCGAACTACAACCCTAGGGCCGCGCTGTCCCGTCGGGGATCGGAACCACCCTGAAAAACACCGCTAGCCGCGTCGATCACAATCCCATGCGCAGACCCAAGCCCCATCGGGTCGCTAGTCTCAGCAAACCGGTGCCCCAGCGCCTTCAGCATATCGAGCACATCCTGCGGAATCCCCGGCTCAATCAGCATCGTGCCCATTCCTCCGCTGAACCTAGGTGCGTCAATCGCCTGCTGCACATCCATGCCATAGTCCAGCGCATTCATGAGCATCTGCGGGGTCGTGTTCATGATGCCGTACCCGCCAGTAGTCCCCAGGCTCATGTGAAACTCGCCACCACGGAATACCTGTGTCGGCGCAAGCACGAAACTGACCCGCCTGCCGCCTGCAACAGGATTAGGACCGCCCTCCTCGATATCGAACCACGTGCAGCCATTATTGAGGAATATCCCAGTGCCTCCCGGCGCAATCCCACACCCGTAGAACGCCCCGAGAGTCTGGGTAACAGTGACGACGTTGGAGTCCCGGTCCGCCACGGCAAAGTGAGTGGTCTCCCCACGAGCACCCGAAATGTCACCCGACTTCAAGGCACCCTCCGGGAGATCGCCGTGGTGTCGCACATCGGGAAGCAGAGCGGCACGCCCAGGATCAATTCGCTCCCTTTGGGCGAGGGCATACCCCTCTGACAGGAGCACATCCAGCGGTACCGGCACATGATCCGGGTCGCCGCCATACGCTATCCGGTCCACTACCGCCAGCTTGATCGCCTCCACCAGCAGGTGAACGCTATCCGGCCGCATATAGCCCAGCTCGTCCTCGCCAAATGTCTCCATCAGCTTGAGCGCCTGCAGTATCTGGAACCCGGCCGAGCCGGGAGGCGTCGTGACCACGCGATAGCCGCGATAATCCACACCGGTAGGCTCGCCCCACTCGGCCCGGTACCCGGCCATATCCTCCTCGGTAAATAGCCCGCCTGCGTCCTGCACACCCTGCACGATGCGCCGGGCCAGCCCACCGCGATAGAACTCCTCGACGCCGCCAGCCGCAATGGCCTTCAGCGAAGCGGCCAGCGCCGGCGCTACAATGCGCGAACCAGGGCTAGGTGCCTTCCCAGCTACCCCGAGGACGAGCGCAGCCGAATCCGGGAATCGGAGCAATCTCGGTACTACCTCGGACATCGCGAAACTGGTGATCTGCGTAGCAGGAAATCCACTCTCGGCGTAGCCAATAGCGGGACGAAGCAGCCTTTCCAGATCCAGTAAGCCGTACCGTTCGTGGAGCCCCAGCCACCCGGCAACATTGCCCGGTATCAGCGGCGCAAGCGGCCCGACGTCCTTGCTGTCCTCGTCAAACATAGCAGGCTCAGCCGCCATCGGCGCCCTGCCCGAAAAGTCGAGCGCCCTCGTCCGACCCTCGCTCGCGACATACGCCAGTGCCACCCCGACCCCACCAACCCCCGACATGTGCGGCTCCACCACCGCAATCGTCGACCCGATCGCCACCGCCGCGTCGAAGGCGTTGCCTCCATCGGCCATCACCCCCAGGCCCGCCGCCGAGGCCAGAGAGTGCGCCGAAACCACCATGCCGTTCACGCCCATAGCAACGGGCCTACCCGCGGAAGGATGTCTTGCCATTGCAGTCATGCCATCCCCCCTGCTGTTGCGACCTAGCGGTCCCACTCCATAATCACGCCCAACGCCGCCGCCGGCTCCTTGTACAGCATGTGGTATGCCTCAGGGGTCTCCTGCCAGGGCATCCGATGCGTGATCAACGGGTCAATCCGCATCTTGCCATCCAACATCATCTCGACGGTGTCGTCTACATCCTGCATAGTCGCGCCGCTGGGCGACTTCCAGTAGCCGAAAATAATCTGTTTTCGCTGCATAATGCCCGAGTCGAGCGGCAACAGGCCAGATCCAGGCACGCCATCGCCAGCCTGATACTTGGCGATCAGGTGGATCGTCCCGTCGCTCTTGACCATCCGTTGCGCCTGCTCAAAGGACTTGATGCCCGCAGTCCCGCCGACGCACTCAACCACCACATCGGCGCCTCGACCACCAGTCAAGTCTTTGACGGCCTCGACAGAGTCGGTCTCCATTACGTTGATCACTTCGTCCGCGCCGCACTCGCGGGCTATCCGGCATCGCAGCTCCGTAGCATCCACCACGATCACCTTGCCGGGTTGCCGCTCCCTCACGGCCTGCGCATAGAGATTCCCAACCAGTCCCTGCCCCAAAACGACCACCGTATCGCCAGGCTCAATGGGGGTCGCCCGGCTCCAGGCCACGCCCCCGGAGGCCAGCGGAAGGAACGTCGCCGCGTCATAGCTCAGGCCGTCTGGGAGCGGGTACACCGACATGCCATCCGTAGCCGCCTTAGTCACATACTGCGCGTGGGGCGCGCTAACCTTGGCCCTCTGCCCAACCGCAATGCCTTCGACCGATCCCCCCACATCAACGACCTCTCCGGCATCGGAGTAACCCATGATCCGCGCGGGAACGGCCTCCTCCTTGACGTACCTCGCAAACAGCTCGGAGCCACGGCTGATCAGGCTGCGCTGGACCTTAACCAGCACCTCGTCCGGCTCGGGCGTCGGAACGTCGACCTCGACCATTTGCACGTTACCGAAGCCATCTAGTTTCTCGAGACGCTGCATCTTTGCCACTATCTGCCCTCCAATTTTCTGCTCACATAATTCCGCCCTTGCTGGGAACCCACGCATGGTATCACCGTCGACCGGACCAGGGCGATTGACTGCGCTCAGGGTCGATGGTATGTTCAGCCCGTCAAAACACCCAGTGCCACAGGAGTACATATGAGTGCAGCTGCAAAAAAAACATTGAAGGCGGCCTGCATAGGGCTGCAGCACGGTCACATGGGAACCATCGGCCCCAAAAAACCGGGCTGGATCCACACCTTCAGGCAACTCGAAGGAGTCGAGGTCGTCGCATACTGCGAAGACACCCTCACTGATAAGCTGGCCGAAGCAGCTGAGTACGACCCCGAGGCATCGGTGTACACGTCCGTCGATGACCTGATAGAAAAGCAAGACTTCGATTTCGCGTTCCTCGCGCTCCCGGCCGACGAGATACCGGGAGTGGGGATCAAGCTGGCTGAGGCTGGCAAGCACTTCTTCATGGAAAAGCAGTTCGCTCGAAGAGCAGATGACATGGTGGAGATGGTCAGAGCCGTGCGCAAGGCAGGCGTAACCGTAATGCCCGGATACCCCCACCGGTTCAACCCCGTCGCCCAGGACATCAAGGGCCTGATCGACCAGGGCATCTTCGGACGCCCCCTGGACCTGGAAGTGCGGATGATCACCGGGCAGGTACGCCCAGGCGTCCGTGGAACCGAATCATTCATGTACTCCGACAAGCACGAAGGCGGCGGAATCCAGCACATGCTCGGCGGCCACTACCTGGAGGTCATGCGGTACCTGATGGGCTGCGAGGTCAAGACTGTAATGGCGATGAACGGTCGCCCCGTTGGATTCATTGAGGAGCCGTTGGAGGACATATCGCTGGCGATATTCGAGTTCGAAAACGGCGCATATGGCACCATGCACGCCGGATATCTGAAGAAGCCCAACGGCAGTGACAACGCCCTTGTCTATCGGGGCCTCGACGGCGAGGCGAACTGGACCCCCATGGGCGACCCACATTTGGAGGTGAAGAGCTCGACCCCCCAGTGGGCGACCTCTCCAACCCGCACCTTCGACTACGAGTTCGCACCCGGCCCTCCCGGATACGCAACCCACATTTGGTTGCTGCAATGGATCCAGGACTACGTCGACGCCCTGCGGGAAGGTCGCGAGGCGCCGCTAACCGTCGAGGACGGGCTACACACCCTGCAGCTCATCGACGCCATCTACGAGTCCGGTCGCACCGGCGCTGCGGTGGACGTCAAGTACGGTATCTAGCCGATCTGCAAGCGGGGTGAACCGCACCCTATCGCAAAATATAAAAGGGGGACTCTCGTGTGAGAGTCCCCCTTTATTTTGGTCTGACAATAGAGGACCTCGAGGTCTACGTAGCAGGCTCAACAGGGTCGGTGACGACCTCATCGGCCCCACTCCCTGAAAGCGGGAAAAGCGCCCGTACAGCCGTGCCGCTGCCCTGCGTGCTCTTCACCGTCAGCGTGCCGCCTACCGCCCCGCAATAGTCCTGCATGGTCAGAATTCCGAAACCGAGATGTCGCGTGTCGATATCGAAACCCTGTCCATCGTCACGAATCAGTAACTCCGCCTCCACATCGGAGGTCTGGTATAAAACAACAGTCACACGCTTCGCAGTCGCGTGCTTCAGCACATTGTTTAGCGCCTCCTCCACAATCCTGTAGATGGCCAGGCGCAACTCCTGGGGCAATTCGTCCCGTGCAGGCTGGTTGTCAGACCCACCGGCCGCAACCTGGACCTCGACCTCAAAGGTGGAACGGAACTCATTTGCCAGTGAGTCCAGCGCAGACGACAGACTGAGCCGTATGAGCGTTGGATGCAGTCTCTTAATAACCTCCCGCAGCGTCCCCTGATTGACATCCGCAAGGATATCGGCCGCCTGCTGGATGTGCTTCATAGAATCCTCAGAGGCCATGTCCCCGGATTCCATCGCCATGCGCATTCGGTGACTCGCAACCAGAATCCTGTTCTGCACGGGGCCGTGAAGCTGTTGGCCACCTGCCTTCTGAGCTCCTCCTCCACACCCACCAGCCTGCGCCGAGACACTATAAGCTGACTGGCCGCGTCGCGAAGCTCCTCGTTGGAACTCCGAACCTGTGCCAGGGTCTCGTTGAGTCGCCCGTTGTACTGCCAGATCAGAAGGAACACCAGGCCGCTTACCAGTGGAAGCAACACACCGAGGACAGTGGCCACGAGCGCGGTGGGGATGTCGCCGATGGCCGCCAACCCATCGGTTGTGTCGAGAGGCGCTATCGCCGCGGTAGCAGCCACCGCCTCAAAAGAGATTCCCCGCATGGCCGTCGTGCCGATATACGGCATCCCAAGCACAACCGCGAGAATCGCCAGTAGTGCCGCCAATGGCATGAGTATTGGGGCCGTCGCCCCCATGGACACGACGATTACAAGGGTCGCCGCTGCCCGATCGATTCTAGGCCCAGAAGAGCAGAACAGAGTAGCCCAACACCTCGACCATCATCACCACGAGGAAAGTCGACGGGTAGTAAGCGTACACACCCAGAAGCAACCCCACAGAGAGCAGACAGACGATCGCGTCCCAGAAGAAAATTGTCTGAGCCGCTCGATGGGGAGAGTCGCCTCCATCTAATATCTCCTCAGTTCACTCGCACCAACGCACCGCAACAGATATCGCCTATTCCTGCGCCCACAACCAATCTCACCAACAAGTCTTAGCTACAATCCAGCTAGAACACGGCGAACCCAACCCAGCGTGCGCAGCACTTAGGTTGGGGGTTCGACGTACTCATTATCCTTCAGGTACACAGTGAGCCGTCCCCGGCCGTCCGCGACGACGATTCGGTCCTCCTCATCGATCGCTATTCCCGTCGGTCGAAGAAATGCCTGCGCGACGGGCATCACATTCTCGCTCCGGTTGATGATCTTGATGAAAGCGGCGTCTCTGTTGAGCAGATAGTTCCCGGCCTTGGACAGCTCGTACATGTCGCCGTGCAGCGTGGCGAGCACCTCTCCGTCGGCCTCGTATATCTGCACCCGACCATTGCCCCAATCGGTGACGTATACGTCACCATCGCTATCCACCGCCACTCCCGCCGGGTGATCGAGCGAGCCCGCGCCACGCTGCGCGCCGCCAAAACTCATCAGGTAGCGCCCTTCTGGCGAAAATTTCTGAACGCGGTTGTTGCCCCAGTCGGCCACGTACACGTCACCTTGGGTGTCGATGGTAATCCCCCATGGCCGGGCAAACTCCCCTTCTCTGGCGCCCGATCGGCCCCAGCCGTCCAATAGCTGGCCGTCCCTGGTGAAGAGCTGGACGCGGTCATTGCGGCTGTCGACGACATACAGGTTGTCGTGAGAATCGAAGACGATGCCGCTGGGCCCGCTGAGCTGCCCCGGCGCCGCACCCTTCACCCCCCACGTCGAGAGGGCCTCCTCGCCCGGCTTGCCTTCAGGGAACGGGAACGTCGCCTCCGGGTCGAAGACGGAAATGCTGCACTCGTGCTCATCGGAGCAGTACACGTTGCCGTCCGCCGCCACCGCAAGCCCCGCCGGCCAGGTTAGGCCGGCCCGCGAGAAGTCGCCAAGGTGGTGCTCGTCGATCGTGGTCTTGCCGATACGGCAGCCTATGTCTCCGATGTAGCCATCGTATCCGTATCCCATGCCCCTGCTGACGGCAAATAGGACGTCTCCATCGCCGAAAGCCACGTCCATGGGATACATGTATCCGCCGGTGCTGCCGAACTGGCTCTCATTATGCTCCGCGGTCTGGCGGCCCAGGTAGTGGCTGTAGTGCCAGGTCCGACCCGCCACAGTCGTCGTTCTCATCCGAGGAACCTCCTGCTCTCGAATAGACGAGCTGAACTAGACGTTGCTTCTAGCGCTGAGTCAAGCTTTCCTCCCCCGGAACTGCCGCACCCGTGCCCCGGATGGGACCGCTGTTTTCGGATGTCGATTCGCCCCGCAATGACAACCAACGCCCGATGCCAAATCTGCCAACGCCATCCCAAGCATGGGCATGTTAATCTCAGACGTGAGCGTCGTCAACCGCACTGATCACATCAGAGTAGGACCGAATCACCGGAGCACAGCCCTGTTGGCAGAGTAACTGATGAAAGCTAAACCACGAGCGGATTAATGGACATGTTTCACTCCGACCAAAGTGCAACAAATCAGCGCTAAGGGCCGGTTGATTCTCGCGCAGGCATCGCTGCGTCACGACAGATGTGCACGGGTACGAAGGTTCCCGAACCGACCGTGAGAGCTAACCCTCGGCGACATACTTGGACGGGCACTTGACGATTACCGTGTGACTCTCGAAGAGTCCCTCCGGCGTGTACGCGCCCTCCATGATTATCTCCGAATGCTCGTTGAAAAACAGGTCTGGGACTACACCTTCATGGACCGCAGTAAGCGTCTGCGTACCGTCTGTGATCTGAAACGAGGCCAGCGTAGAGTCCGGCTCCCGCTCGAATGAGCCCTGTACCAGCTTGCCGCTGACTCGGACCGAACGGCCCTCCTCAGTGAACCCGATGGTCTGCAACTCACCAACCGTCAGGTAGTATACGGTCGCACTCTGAAAAGCCTGGAATGCGAAGTATCCCAGGGCAACAACCAGCACAGCCACGCCTATAAACACCTTTACTCGGTGTGCAGTGAGCGCGCCTTCCACAGGCTCCGTCAAATAATCTTCTTGTTCTACTTCGGTCTGTTCGGTCACTACAACTCCGCCTGCCCGTCCCCAGACTGCGATTCCTTTTCCGCAATCACCCCCTTGAGCGCGTCAAGCTCTCGCTGCATCTCCCGCTGACGTCGCGACATGGCGAATGCATACGCGAAGAATCCGCCCCATGTAATTATATATACGGCAAACAGAAACGGAAGGTTTGCCTCCGGATCGGAATCTTGCTCCTGTGCCACAACAACAACCTGAGCCTCTCCCTGATCCGTCACCTCGAAGGCCAACACATTGCCGGCCAACAAGAGCGACAGCGCGGCGAGTGCCAGCGCAACCACGGCCAAGCGTCCCCTGTGGGTACTAGCCAACATATTGATATATCGCATCGATATCGGTCTCCGAACGCCTGAGGGAGTATCTTTCGATCAGCACATAGGCCGCCAGAACGATAAATGTGATTGTCGAGACCAGCAGTCCCAGGGCCATATCCGAATCCAGTGAGCCCGATTCCGCCGCAGGCCCGACCAGCAGGGCGGGGTGCGCCGTCTGCCAGAGCTCTGTCGCATAGTAGATGATCGGCGCATTGACAGCGCCCATAAGCGCAATGACGGCCCCGTAGCGCGCACCCTGCGACCCCTTGGGGCCATAGGCCCTCAACATGAGGTACCCCGAGTAAATAAACCATAGCAACAAGGTCAGGGTCAGCTTCGGGTCCCAGGTCCACCACACGCCCCAGACCGGTTTTGCCCAGG
>CAUZNX010000038.1:0-8193 GCA_963580905.1 Dehalococcoidia bacterium
GTGTCCCATCTGTTCACTAGTATATATGCCAGTCCGATCATGATAATAGCGTCATATTTAAGGAGTCAATGAGTGTGACATCCATCTCTGAGCAGTTCGCGCAGCAATTCCCAGGGTCCACAGACACGAACCGGAGACAAGGACCTCCTCGAATATGCGCCTGGGGTATACTCCGGGGTGCTGCGGTCCATCCACACGCTACGTATGACAGGTCCAGGCGTCTGCCTATGCGCAGACTGATGCTTCGTCCGAGTATATATTGCAAACGCAAGGAGCGAACACAGGTGGTAGACGCTGGTGCAACACTAGAGACGAGTCTCCTCGAGGAGATCGAAGGCCTCGCGGCGGAGATCGCCCGTGGCGGTGGCGCCATCCTGGCAAAGTACTTCGGCGCAAAGATCGACGCCGAATACAAGGACAAGGAACGCACCGACCCGGTTACCATCGCGGACCATGAGAGCCAGCAATACCTAGTAGAGGCCATCTCCAAGCGCTTCCCCCTCCACGGCATCGTCGGCGAGGAAGACGAGGAGGACAAGGAAAGTGCGAACGCCGTAGCGGCGGACACAGTGTGGATACTCGATCCCCTGGATGGCACAAAGAACTTCGTAAACGGGCTGCCCGTATACGCGTGCTCAGTCGGGGTCCTCCACCGGGGCATGCCCATAGCCGGGGCTATCTACCTCCCATGGCCCGCAAAGCCGGAAGGGACCGTGTTGCACGCACGTAGTGGCGGCGGGGCGTTTCAGGACGGCCACAAATTGGAGATACCGCCGGTAGACACTCCTGTAGGAAGTCGCCTTGTGGGACTTCCAGGCTCCTTTGGAGCGTCATTCCGGTTCAAGCCCACGATGCAAAAAGGGCCCGGCGAACTCAGGGTGAGTGGCAGCATCGCTTCCGAAATGGCGATGACGGCGCGTGGGACGCTTCAATATGCGATGTTTGGCAGCCCGCGACTGTGGGATGTCGCCGCAGGGGTTGCGCTGGTCATCGAGGCAGGCGGCACCGTCATGCGAGGCAGCCGGAGCGCTGGGGCCACACCGCTGCAGCGCCCCTCCCTGAGTTGGACGCCAGCGAGCCCACTGGTGAAATGGACACCCGGCAAGACCACCATCGGCGAACTCCGACAATGGTCACCGCCCCTGTTGGCAGGTAGCCCCGGCATCGTACGCCATTTGACCGACAACCTGATGTTGGCATCGAGCCTGCGTCAAAGGGTCAGTCGCACGCTGCGTCGGAAGAGGTCCGGGTCTGGCCAGTAGGAACCTACTCCAGGGGCCAGGGGACATTGCGGCGCGGATCAAACTGCGGGACGATCGGAGACTCCAGAATCGCGTCAAGTCGCTTAACCAGCCGATCCACCTCATCTTCAGTAAGCACCTCGGCCAGGCCGCTCGTGATACCCTGGTCGGCGCTCAGCCGGTCCGCAAACGACTTTAAATCCGCGACGATGTCTGAAGGAATAGGCTCCCCCCAGAACTCCAACATTACGGTCCGGACCTTGGACTCTGGGTGGAACGTCAACCCATGATCGATACTCCAGATGGTGCCGTCCTCACCAAGGAGGCAGTGACCACCCTTTCGATCAGCGTTGTTGGACAGTAGATCAAAAGCCATGAACCGCCATAGCTTGTCCCGGTTGTCGGCAATCATGTTGAAGTAGGTGACACGAGGATCGGTCTCAACATAGAGTTGCATCGAGCCGACCCCATATGGCCCTTCCCGGACCAGGGTCAGTGGCACCGGCGGCCAGCCCAGCGCCTTGCTTAGCAGGTATGCCGCGTATTCCCTCTTGTATAGGGAGCCGTCGGGGAAATCGGAAAGGGGCATCTCGCCGTCGCGGGGTTTATACACAGCCCTCAGGAACTTGCCAGGGCCAGCGTCGATCCGCACCAGGAACGTGTAGTTGGAACTCCACGGAATCCTCTGGCCCCCGAGTACCTCGCCCTCCAGCAGAAGGGGAGCGGCTTCGTCGTCGGGCAGCTCAATCGCCTCATCGCCTTCCGTCTGACCTTTGGGTGAAGGGGACTGCTCCATGTGCTCCAACTGAGTTGACCGGCAAGGTGGATTTGCGCCCTCAACACCCCTGGGTATCTCGAGTAAGGGCGCTTGGTGACAGGTGTGGGGCTGCCCGGACCTGCTAAGCGCGCGCAGCGCCGCCTACAGCTCGGTTAGGTCCTGGAGTGCGTGTCCATTGGACCTGGGACACGTGTGGCCCTCTGGATCCATCGGTGCGCTACACAGAGGGCACAGTGGCCTTCCTGCGGCACAAAGTTCCAGAGACTCCGCCGCGAACCTGGCTAGCTGCTGCCTCTCGGCCCATACCCGCACTGTCGGCTCCTGCTCTTCCTCGTCTGACTCCACGTCGTGAGCATCTATGATGAGCCGTTCTCTACTACCCTCGTGGCCGAGAACAAGGCGACCGACCTTGAATTCCAACCGGGCTCCAAAACCCTCCGCGCCTTCTGATATCGGCCGTGAGCGATCCAACTCTGGGAGGGACGCATGGAGTTGGTTGATGGCCATCGCCAGCTGAAAGAGCTGTTCCTTCTCGAGCCACATCATCGCGGAACCAGCGTCGCCGTCGACGAGGATGCGAAAAGTCCGCTGACCAGGTTCCCCCAGGGACTCGGTCCTGATGTTCTCGACGTGCATAAATTCGGTCTTTTGATCAGCCATGTGGACCGCCCAATCCTTGAGGATGCATCATATCCTAGCATGCCCTGTGGGACATGGCGCTAGTAGCAGTCGCTCTTTTTGGCGCATTGTTTTGCTGGGGAAAGAAAGGACAGGAGTCTCAGAACTGAGGATCGTGCAGACTACCGCTCATGGAAAGCCTGTCCAAACCACCGGCATTCCGACAGGCTCGTGACAGACGACAGCACTACGCCCCTGTAGATCCCACCCACGCACCAGACGCCAAAACGCAGACGCCCATCGCCGCCACCCGAAGCGTGCGCAGCACCAAGCACCTATTTTTCGACTTTTAGGATGGCTAGGAAGGCTTCCTGGGGAATCTCGACGCTGCCCACGCGCTTCATGCGCTTCTTGCCCTCTGCTTGCTTCTGCAGGAGCTTGCGCTTCCGGGTCACGTCGCCGCCGTAGCACTTCGCGGTAACATTCTTGCGCATAGCCCTGATCGTCTCGCGGGCAAATATCTTGCTTCCGATAGCCGCCTGTATAGGCACCTCGAACATCTGTCGCGGAATCAGTTCCTTGAGCTTGGTGACGAGGTCTTTTCCCCTGGACTGGGCAGATTTTCGGTGCACGATTGTCGAAAGGGCGTCGACGGACTCCCCATTGACGAGGATATCCAGCCGAACCAGGTCCTCTGGACGGTAGCCGGCAACGGAGTAGTCCATGGACGCATATCCCTGTGTGCGAGACTTCACCTGGTCGTAGAAGTCGATCAGCATCTCGGAGAGCGGCATCGCGAACTGAAGGGTCATTCGCCCCTGGCTCGAGGTGTCGGCTCCGTTGCTCCCCGAGTCGTTAACGCGGGCGTCGACCTGGATGTAGTCCATCTCCTTGAACTCACCCCGGTGCTCCTTCACAAGCTCCATCAGGGATCCTATGTAGGTGGTAGGCGTCAAAAGCGTCAGGTCCACCCACGGCTCGTTGACTTCTTCTATTCGGTCAGCCGACGGCAGGCGCGACGGGTTCTCGACCTCGATGACCGAGCCGTCCGTGGACAGGACGCTATACGCAACGCTGGGAGAGGTCGCCAGGAGCCCAATACCGTACTCGCGCTCCAGGCGCTCTTGCACCACGTCCATGTGCAACAGGCCGAGGAAACCACAGCGGAAACCAGACCCTAGGGCCACTGAGCTTTCCGGCTGGTACGTCAGGGCTGCGTCATTGAGATGGAGTTTCTCCAGGGCGTCACGCAGCTCCAGATAATCCTCGCCATCGGATGGATACAGACCTGCGAAGACCATCGGCTTCATGGGCACGTACTTGTCGAGAGGCTCGTCAGCCCCGCCCTCGGCCAGCGTGATCGTATCCCCAACCGGCGCGTCACCGACCGTCTTTAGGCCAGTCGCAATGTAACCCACTTCCCCGGCCTCAAGTCTTTCGACCTTGATCGGCCCCGGCTTGAAGCAACCGATCTCGATAGTCTCACTCTGAACGCCGTTGGACATGACCTTGAGGCGGCCCCGGGGCGGCACTGTGCCCTCACGGATACGCACGTAGGCGATCACGCCCTTGTACGCGTCGTACTTTGAGTCGAATATCAGCGCCCGCAACGGGGCCGTAATGCTTCCCGAAGGGGGCGGAATTCGGTCGACAACAGCATCCACTATCTGCTCGATGCCGATTCCATCCTTGGCAGAGGCCATTATGATCTCGTCGTGGTTAAACCCGAACGTGGCGCACATCTCCCCTGCAACTCGCTCTGGCTCCGCCATGTCCATATCGATCTTGTTGATGACCGGTATGATTTCCAGGTCATGTTCCATAGCCAGATATACGTTCGCCAGTGTCTGGGCTTGGATGCCTTGTGTTGCGTCAACGATCAACAAGGCGCCCTCGCACGCGGCGAGGCTGCGAGATACCTCGTACGAAAAATCGACGTGGCCCGGCGTGTCGATCAGGTTGAGCTGATAGTCCTGTCCAGAGGCGTGCGCATAGTTCAGCCTGACGGCCTGGGCTTTGATGGTAATTCCGCGCTCTCGCTCCAGGTCCATAGAATCCAGGTGCTGCTCGACCATTTCGCGAGCTTCGACAGCACCAGTGAATTCGATGAGCCTGTCAGCCAGGGTGGACTTGCCATGATCGATGTGGGCGATGATGCAAAAATTGCGGATAAACTCGGAGGCCATACATTGATGGTAGCACGGCGTTTCGAAACGCCACAACATACAACCCCGATACGAGGTGTCCAGGGCTGGTCACACCCAACCCGCATTTCAGCACCATTTCAGGGAACTGAAACGTCGCAAGAGGCCTCCAGGGCGGTACCACCGCAGGCTCGCCGCCGCCAACCGATCTTTTCAGCGGCTCTCACCGAACTCTGAAAAGCCAGTAGCCTTTTCAGGTGACCTCGTCGTCGCAAACCGAATCACCATTGATGACGGAGATGGTAATATAGCCGCGTTAATCATCTTTGCATGAACTTTAGGAGGTAAACATGAATTCAGCAGTACGAAGAGCAGAAGCGACCTGGAACGGCGATCTGCTATCGGGCAAAGGAGTAGTGAGCGCCGTATCTAGCAGCTCATTCAGTGACCTGCCGGTAAGCTGGGCGGCACGAACTGCAGGGCCAGAGGGCCGCACGAGCCCTGAGGAGCTGTTGGCGTCTGCCCACGCAGCATGCTACTGCATGGCACTCTCAAACGGACTAGGCCAGGCAGGCACGCCTCCGACGAAGCTTGAGGTCAGCGCAGAGGTGACATTCCAGCAGATCGAGGGCGGTTGGAAGGTCTCCGCAAGCGCGCTCACCGTCAAGGGCACGGTCCCGGGTTCAGACGCAGCCGCATTCACTTCCGCCGCAGAAGCAGCCAAGGACGGCTGCCCCATCTCCGGCGCCCTAAAAGGCAACGTCGACCTCAGCGTCACAGCAGAGCTTGTTGGTTAGAACCTACTGACGCGCCGACACCGAAGCGCCAGTTTCGACTAACTGTGGCGTTGAGAGGTCGTGCGCGTCGATCGTCCCTTCTCGGGTCCCAATAAACGAAGAAACGACTCATTACCCCTATAGTCTAATCCGATTATTCATATCCGTGTAACACTCGTGTTCCGCACCACGTAGTATACTTCGCCGGAGTTGACAGGAACGCAAACAGTCCAGGCGGGCACAACCCCACTGGCCTCCTCTTACGGTGACAAACATGACCGAGACCCAACACGGCGTGCGGTTTGAGCAGAATGTCCTGGTCACTGTTCGTGACGGGACGCGGCTGGCTATGGACATGCATGTGCCTGAGGGCGACGGGCCCTGGCCGGTAATACTCGAGTACCTGCCGTACCGCAAGGACGATAGCGCGCCCTTCTCTGGCAAGCATGACTACTTCGCGCGGCACGGATACATTGGCGCGCTGCTCGATTGCCGTGGTACCGGAGCCAGCGAGGGCACTACCGACGACGAGTACCGCCCGATCGAGACGCAGGACGGGTACGACGCCGTCGAGTGGATCGCCGCACAGGACTGGTCTGACGGACAGGTCGCGATGACCGGCAGCTCCTACGGCGGCTTCACGTGCGTCCAGATCGCGGCGCTGCAGCCGCCCCACCTGGCCACTATCATCCCCATGAACTTCACCGACGACCGGTACACGGACGACTGCCACTTCCGGGGCGGAGCGTGGCGCTGCTACTACGACGTAGGGGCCTATGGCTCGGCGATGACGTCCATGAACGCGATGCCCCCTTACCCGGAGATCAGCGGCGACGACTGGGAGCGCATCTGGGACGAGCACCTGGAGGGCAACGAGCCGTTCTTCATGGCCTGGCTAGCGCAGCAGACCGACGGGCCGTACTGGCGTCCGGGCAGCGTGCGGGGCCGCTACGACAGCATCACATGCCCAACGCTGATGATCGGCGGCTGGCGTGACGGCTACTGCAACGTGCCCCTGCGCATGGCCGCGAACCTTGACGCGCCGCACCGCGTGCTCATGGGGCCATGGAACCACTCGGGTCCGGCCAGCATCACCCCCGGCCCGGCTATCGACTACCTGCACGAGATTGTGCAGTGGTGCGACCGCTGGATGAAGGGTGCTCAAAACGGCGCGGAGTCTCCTCGACTTGCTGTATACGTCCAGGGACACGATACCCCGCTCGCAGACCGTGACCATACGAGCGGCTACTGGCGCGCCGAGGAGGCGCTGCCGATGGACGGCGCTGCTATGGCGTCATACTGGCTTGAAGAGCACGGCGTGCTCGACACTGGCCCACCCACTCGGGAGTACGGCAGCGACGAGTACGAATACCGACCGACCGTGGGAATAGCGGGTGGCCTCTGGTCCGCAGGCGTGCCCTTCGGTCTACCGACCGACCAGTGGCAGGACGAGGCATTCTCGCTCAACTACACCACCAAGCCGCTGGATACGCCACTAGAGATCATCGGCACGGCGCGTGCGGTATTGCATGTGAGCTCCACAGCGCCAGTGATGGCATTCGTGGCACGTCTGAGCGACGTAGCGCCCGACGGCACGAGCGCCCTGGTAACGAACGGGTTGCTCAACGGTACGCGCCGCTCGTCGCTAACGGACCCGGAGCCGATGGAGGCCGGGGAGGTCTACGAACTGGACATCGAACTGGACACCACCGCGTGGAGGTTCGAGCCAGGCCACCGCGTGAGATTGTCCATCAGCAGCGCCGACTTCCCCAACTCCTGGCCCACGCCCTACAAGGGCACGAACCGCGTCTTCAGGGAAGAAACACGTCGCTCACAGCTCCTACTACCGGTGGTGCCGACCAGGGATGCGACAAGCGGAGAGATGCCGCAAGACGAAATTGCCTTCGGAACTGTGCACAACCCAAAACCGGTGTCCCGCGCAAAGAACGGCGCGCCGCCATGGGAGATAGTGACCGACCTCCTGGGCGACAGAACCGGGCTCAGGGTCAGAAGGCTCAGCGCCAACAGCCCTCGTGAGGATGTCGATGTGGAACGCGGCGCAGACCTGGAGGTGTGGGCCAGCAACCGGGAGCCGTCGCAGGTAACCGCCGTCGGGCACCACTCGTGGCGCTTGAGCCACCCGATCGGCGAGACCATTGTGGATTCAACATGCACAGTAAATAGCACCGTGGAGACCTTCGAGGTGGAGATCGACCTGGATGTGAAGGTGGACGGCAAACAGCGCCATCAACGTAGCTGGGTCCGGAGCTACCCGAGAGTCCTACTGTAGAAGTAGATTCCCTACCAGGTCAGCGTTATCGGAGAAGCGTACCGCGACACCGTCTTCATCGGCGTCTGTGTTGTCGAATACAGGGCCTTGCGACCGCGGTAGAGTGGCGAGCCGGGCGACAGGCCGGGCGTAATCTCCACGAGCGTGTTGCCCCTGATCCGGCAGGTGTGGACCTGCTCCTCGCCTATGATGTTCCCGGGCCAGGTCAGCTGGCTCACGGACCACTCCTCAGTAGTCTCCACCATCGGGAACTGCACTGTGATCGACTCGCCCGGCCTCAGGTCGCGGAACCTTAGGTAGCTGCCGAACCAGGCCGGTTTGCGATCATTGCCGTCGACTGCACAGC
>CAUZNX010000039.1:0-8176 GCA_963580905.1 Dehalococcoidia bacterium
GCAGGCGCAACCGCTCCTGCATCTCATGCTCGGCCTTCGCTAGCTGCGTTCTCGTGTTGACCCCGATGCAGGTGCGAACGGAGTCCAAGGCCACAGCCTCCACACGGCGGCCATCCGCGACAGCCATCGCTACGAGGTCAGTAACGTAATACTCGCCACCCTCGTGTTCCGGCAAGCGTTCCACCGCCCCGCGTACCCATACCGCATCCATAACGAAAGCACCGACTGCGACTTCTACTGTAGGAGTCGACGGGCCGGATTGTTCTACGGCTTCGATGATCCCCACGGCCTTGCCGCGAGCGCCACGCCTAAGCGTACCGAGATCAGCGGCGTCCGCCGCCGCGAGAACAGCGACCCCCACGGTGATGACCGCCTGTTGGCCCACGTGCGTTTCCCCAAGCGCGCGCAAGTCGTTACCTGCGATCAACGGCATGTCGCCATTCAGGAGAAGTATGTTTAGTGCTTCGGACGGCACGCAATCCAACGCCACTGCCAGCGCATGTCCAGTGCCTAACGATTTGGGCTGATCAACGTACTCGAAATCATCGCCCATCTCGCGGGAAATCGCTTCACGATTGTCCGGCGAAACGACTATGACGGCGGAAGAGTGAGTGAACTCGCGGGCAGCAGCAGCGGCATGGGCCACCATTGGCACGCCAGCGACTCGATGCAAGACCTTGGGCTTCGCAGAGTGCATACGCGCGCCTTTGCCCGCGGCCATCAGGATGGTTGTCCAACCTTCCATACGTATCTAGTGCGCCGCCGCAGAAAACAAAACACGGTGGCTACTTGGGGGTTCCTCTAAAGGTTCATCCAAGCGTCCACCGTCAACATAATGATCTACTTGGTTCACTTCGCAACGATGGTACGGTCAGCATTCGAAGAGTGTCAAGGCAGTCATGAGGCGCCCGTTTACGTTAATTCTTCCCATGCGATGAATAGCGATACGAGGCTACTCGCAGCACCCTGCGTCAAGCACTGATGTCACAACCGCAGCCACCACATGTGATGGCACGGCCAGTCCCATCTGTGCGGGCCCGCCATCACCGTTGAGAGGCCACCCACCCGCCCCACGAGCATCCACCATGGGGCCGCCGGGATTGCCCGGTCGTAGCCGCATATGCACCGTCAACCACGCGCTTCAACTTGTCTTTTCCGTAGCTTTCGATTATCAAGCTCCCACCTCGTTTGACCGGAGACGTTCATCTAATGGCAACCCTTGTCGGCACCTTCTTTCATTCGCACGGTGGGACAACGTCACTTCCGCCGGAAGCGTGGACCCTGCGCCGGGAGGGCCGGCCTATCCGCAAGGACGTCCCTCGCGACAGCACCGAGGTGAACCGAGAGAAGGCGCGGCGTACCCACGAAGGATTCCGGGTACTGAGGGAGCGGATCGCCGAGCTCAATGCGGACGTGCTCGTCGTGTTTAGCGACGATCAGCTTGAGTGTTTCGACTTCAACAACTACCCCGCGTTCGCTATCTACGTCGGTGACAAATTCAGAAAATCGCCTCGTGAGCCTCGCGCGGCCACGATCGGTCGCCATGCAGACCCTGGCTTCGAGTTCAACGGCCAATCAGCGCTCGCAACGGCCGTGCTCTCAGGCGTCATGGAACGCGGGTTCGACCCGGCCTTCTGCTTGGACATGCCCAAGCCAGATCGAGGACTCGCCGGCGGCATTATCCGCTCAGCAGAAGAATTGACCATCGACCTCTCGATGCCCATTGTGCCGATCATGATGAACCTGTACTTCGCACCCCAGGTGACCGGCAAGCGTTCTTATCAGTTCGGCAAGGCGGTACGCGAAGTGATCGACGGGTTCCCCGAAGACCTCAGAGTCGCGGTCGCGGCCTCTGGGGGGCTCTGGCACACACCTGGCATGCCTGGCGCATGGTTGAACACGGAGTTCGATCTGAAAACGCTCGACCTTCTGAAGACCGGCGACGCACGCGGGATGGCCGAGCACTTCGACCGCTATGTGATCCCAGATGACGACACGAGCCAGGACCAGAGCACGCCGATACGCGTCTCGACAGGTCTGCCCTCGCCAGGCGGGCCAGCATTCGGTACGCGCGAGACGTGCGCCTGGATTGCAGCCGCCGCCGTCACTGAGGGACGTCCAACGACCATCGTCGACTACATCGACGTCTACGCCTCTCCCGTCGGCAACGCGTTCGCGTACTGCGACGACGTCTAAAATGCGCCTGTCGTCCGCCCACCTCCGTGCCAGACTTCCGCACATTTTCAGTGTGGATAAGCAGGGCTCGGCTTTCCAACAAGCGTGACCAAGCTCCCGGCTAACTTGTACAATGCATGGGCTGGGGCGTTAGGCACCGTTGGGCCATTGGCGGCAGACACAAGTAGTGGCTCCAGCGCATGATGGTCTACCCCGGAGAGATGGCTGAGTGGTTGAAGGCGACGGTCTCGAAAACCGTTGTAGGGGTTTCCTCTACCAAGGGTTCGAATCCCTTTCTCTCCGCCACTTTACTAGGCCACGGCCTGTAAACGGGCAGACATATCTATTCCTTCGCATAGGTCACACCGTCGGTTCAGGCGTACTACCGACGCTCCAGGCGTAACACGCGCCCGTTCCCTCTATATCCACGTCGTACCGTGATGCCCATTGGTAGGATTCGCGTTTTGCGGACGTACCATAACGTCGGCTCCGACCCCCCCTGAAGAATTTCAATGTCGGCATTCTCTCAGTCCTCGACGAATTCCCGACTCCAATCGTTTGCGCTACCACTTTGGCCGGCTGGAAGCGTATCGTTGGTTCCATGCGACAGCTAGCACATACTCTGCTCGTAGCTGCCGCCATGTTGCTGGTGGTGGCTTGTGTCGAGACTAGCCGGCCACCGATAGATATCGATGCCACGGTAGACGCTAGGGTTGGTCAAGCACTCACTGCTATACCCACGCCTTCAGCCGCTCCAATATCGACTCCTGATCCCACTGCGACACCTAGCCAAGTGCCGCCCACACCGACACCCACGCCAACCGCCGCGCTGACACCGTCGGCTGCGCCCAGCCCAACACAGACGCCAGCCCCGAATGCTACGCCGCCCCTTACTCCTACTTCCACCGCCCCGCAGACATCATCGAATGCGCCCAGCGCAGCACAGATTCCATTTCCCACACCACAAGTCCCGCACAGCCTCGAAGAATCTATCACGGACCTCTCCAACGAATGGATCGGCCCTGACAGTGAGCATAGGTTCCAAGACCGGGACGAAGCGCCCGTGGTGCCTCGAATCATCGTGTCCGCTCCCAACGCAAACGGGATTGTCACTGTTACCGGGAAGCCCGGAGCGATCACTGCTGTAGCGCGGCGTAAGGACAACGTGTTTGTTCGGGTCACCCCTATAAACTGGAATGCTGAGGTCTGTGTCCCGTCTTCATCCGATGGTTCTTTTTCAGCCGAAATCGCCGCTGGCCCAAGTACGACAATCTTGCTCGATGCCACTTCGATGGGCTGGGACGGCGGGTGTGGAGGGCAGCGGATCTCGACCCCAGCATCGGCCATTGTGCGTGTGCCGGAGGGAGTGGACTACACGTCGCCATCGATCCCGTTTTCGGTCTCTGGGAATGGTGGGTCATGGAGCTGGTTCGCTCAGGGAGAACTGAGAGGTAGCGATCCCTTTGTCGAGTTCACTCTTCCCGATGGACCGCCGGAGGAGATGTGTCTGGAGCCTCGTTTACACGTAATGCGACTCTTCGATGCAGATGGGCAATATACAAGCCATCCGAATCTCAATGTACACGGTCCGGCACTTACTCCCACCGGCCTACCCATCGAAACACGAGAGAGCGGCCATTGGGCTGCCACCAGGTTCACGGTCGTTGGCGACCCCCCAAATGGCCTGTGCCTAGACGACGGGGTGCGGTACGAGATGGGCAACTGGAGATCCGAGCTCCAACCGGGATGGTACCTGCCACAACTCGCGGTTTACGAGATTCACCCAGACCAAGAATACCCGGGAACATTTCCGTTTAGCTCTCTCAACGGTGGGATCGAGGGGAACTCTGGCATCGGGTTTCTCCCGATGGTCAGGCTAGGGGATGCGGAAACACCACGAATCCCCATCACACTTCTGAACGATACCCCTAGCTGGGGATCAGGGGGGATACGCGGTATCGTAGCCCGAGAAGACGAGGGGCATTTTGCTTTGGGAAGCAGGCGGGCGGCACAGGGCCCGTTCGTTGCCTCAATGAGAGAACCACTATCAGGCAGGCACATCAGATATATCCTGGAACCTTATCTGCCCACCCTCGGCTACTCTGGTTTCATGTACGCTGGGCCACAGATTACCTTCCTCCCGCTCGACCAGTCAGATCTGGGGTCCCTGTCTGTAACCCTCACCTTCCCCGATGGTGACACTGTCATCCTAGCCGAGGACGCGCCCATCGTTCAGACCTTCGTGGCAGGCTCAAGCCAGACCTCGTACCCGGTACCACTCTCATTCTCTGGGCCAGGTCGCACCTACGCGCTGACCACCGGCCTTGACTCTCTAGAGGTGGACTTTGACCAGTACGGTCTACACACCGTATCGCTGACCGGCACCCTCCGGACCCTGCGCGGTCAGCAACTCGCGATGAGTGGCACCTACGATATCTGGGTCGCTGAACCGCTTGATCTGTCCCTCGGGACCTTCGAGGGGACGCCCTTAGAGGTCGGTGACGAGTGGAGCCCGGTGGTGGTGGTAGAGCCAGGGGTGCCCGCAGAGGTAGAGGTCAGAATAGACCACTACGTTGATGGAAACGTTACTAAGAAAGAGACATTCAGCACCTCTGGCAAAGCTAACCAGTTCGGGTACTTTGTGGCGGATGAGACGTGGAAACCGGAAGCCCACGGGGAGTATATCGCCCAAGTAATCGCGACCTACACCGACCCCATAGACGGCACCATGTGGATGGGGACTAGGACAGGCGCCTCCATCGTCGCAACGCCAAATACCCCTCTTATCGCCCACGGGGAACGGACTACCTCCCTGGCTAGTAGCCTCGGCCTCAATACGATGCATACGTGGTTCGTGGCGCGTGCAATTAACCCAGAAGAACCCTCCTCGGCAGACAACTATCCCTTCTTCCGAGGTGATGTCCTCTGGCTGGAGGATGGCGACCCTATAGGGCCTTCTGTGACTCTCGAAGACCCCGCGGGGATTCTGGAGAGAATCGCGCCGCAGGTAGCCCAGGACTACGTGTATGGGGTGGGCCCGCACCGTCTCGAGTTTCCGGACATGAAGAAGCTCTCTATCAGTACCACAGCCGGCAGCGGCGGCCATCACAGGCCCGAAGCCGTTGACTCCTGGGCCTACTGGTACACGAGCTCGATCCGCCCGGACATCAGCGTCCACCATACGGTGAATTCTGGACTAGGCTCAAACCACAGTCACTGGTACGGTAGCGACACCTACAACTGCCAGATAGGGCTTCCTTGCTTCGGTGCTTGGGGTGACGAGCTAGGTGGCCGGGAAGGGGACGAGGAGGGCGACATCAAGCTCTTCTTCGGTGGTGCGGTCGTAAAGAGTGCGCAAGGGCAACACTTCGTCCCCTACGCGTCGATGGCCGTAATCATTAACGAGGGCGATAGAGCGCCGATCGGAAACCGGCTGTGTCCCCCGTACCAGGGGGCGGCCGGGGGGCTGGCGACCTGCGGCCCTATTCTCACTATCAGGGACAGAGAAGTTGACCTCTTCGTCACCCCCACGGGTACGCGTCCTGGTTCGGTGCTCGAGGTTGGAGACACCTTCGTTTTCAGTGGCCAGGCCTGGCCTACCCTGGAAGTCGCCGTCGAGGTCACGGTCACAACACCGTCCGGGCAAGTGCATTCCTTCTCCGGTAGGGCAAGTTCTGTGGGCTATATTGATGCCGAAGGAAAGAAGTTCACGGTTACCGAGCCCGGCGTTTACACGGTCCACGTAAAGCTGGTCCAAGACCGACCGCTTCCCTCAACGGGTCTCGCCCCAGACCCGCCCATCGTCGCCGATGGGCGGACGACACTTTCAGACTACGATTACGCTGCTCCTCTATCGGCTATCCTGGGTTCCAGCGACTCTACTTACCCATTCTTTGTGGCCGAGCCTCGCGACGATCTCGCTGCCGGGACCGTGATTGATCTCCATGTCACCAGCAGGGGCGGAAACCCGTGGATGCGTGTGCCGCGCAGGATAGCTATCACGTTCGACCTCCCACGGGACGCGGAATCACTCCAATATACGGTTACTACACCCGGATTGATGATAAGGGATGAGATGATCACAGGCTCATCCTCTCGAATCATCATTGAGCTTGACCAAGAGGAACTCTACTCCCAGGGCTATACCAACGTCGTGCTAGGGGCTGACTCTATGGAGATAACTCTAGTGGGCAAGCTGGAGGGCCAGTGGTTTGCAAAGGCGCTAAACCTGCGCGGAGTCTCGCCTTTGGGAGGAACCCCAGCAATCATTCGTTAAGGCCCAGCGCCACGTCACTCGCCGAATAGTACCGCTCGTTCCTGTTCGGTAAGCGGCAGCCCGAGCAGGAAGGCTTCGAGAGCGGTCAGCTCGTCCACGGATAGACCGCTGGTCTGTCCGTGGCGGTCAGTGGGGTTGAAGGTCGTCAGCACATCACGAAGCGCGGGTGCCCTCCCGTCGTGCAGGTAAGGCGCTGTCAGCCATAGTTCGCGAAGACTGGGAGTGTCGAAGGCGGTGCCCATGGCCTCAGGTACCATGCCACTGCCCGACGGGTTCGCATAGAAGGGCTGGCCCGTGCCAACGTCGTGTAACTCCCTGTCTGTGAAGAGAGGCGGTGCATGGCAGGCTGCGCAGCCTGCGCGCTGGAACACCCCCGCTCCTCTAATGGCCAGCGGTTTGAGTTCGGCTTCGCCTCCACGCTCGATGCTCGGAAGAGGCTTCAGTCCTTTAAGGTAGGCGGCGAGGGCGTCCATCTCTGCCTCAGAGGGCCCGGTTCCCGCCATCAGTCCGGTGAAGGTCGTCTCAAACGACTTTACGTTCGGCCGATCCGCAGACCAATGTAGCGGCTCGGTATCCGTGATGCCCCGTAGGGTGGGCGTGTTGCGGGGTCCTCCTGTGGCGCCCAGCCAGGTCTGCCCATCGGGTCCTGCGTCGAAGTGACATGAGGCACAGGCTATCCAGTTGTCGCGCGCCAACTGGTCAGGCCGGCTGGTCAGGAAGAGCCGCTCGCCTTGCTGGATGATTGGCGGACGCGGGTCCTTTGCCAGAGGTAGCGTGTCGACGATGGTTAACGTAGCGGTGTCGACGACGCTCACGTCATCTGAAACTAGATTGAGGGTGTAGAGCCGTGTTCCGTCAGGCGAGAGGGAAAAGTCGCGTGGGTGATGGCCTACTGCCACGTGCCTCGCTCCTCTCCCTTGGATCAAGTCTATTAGCGATATGTCATCGCTTGCTGCGTTGAGCACGTAGAGGCGGGTGCCGCCGGGGTCCAACACCACCGCCACTGGCATGCCAACGGGTGTGTCCACCGAGTCAAGCGCCAGCGCCTCCCTTCGAACGGGGCGAAGCTGATTGGTGTCCAAGGCATTGACTACAGGGAAAACAGTACTATCGAACAGCCTAGCCATATTGGTGACGTTTTGCCGCTGATGGGGAACGTACGCTCGAGGGTTGTCCGGGTGAAGCGTGATGCTCTCTGCAAGCGCTCCCTGGAGGCCGATTCGGATACCCCCAAGCGGTTCTAGTGTTGGGGCGTCGAAAACGCGCACAGAGGCATCGAGCAGGTGCACCACGTAAAGGTTGCTGCCCTTCAAGGCAAGCCCGCGTGGCTGGCGGCCGGTGGATTCGCGCGTGATCACCTCAAGTGTGGCGAGGTCCAACGCCAGGAGGGCGTTTTCATGGGTCAGTGTCAGGTAGAGCCGGCTGCCGGCTGCAAGCACGCCAAAAGGAGCATGGCCTACCCACCTGCGTCCGACGATGTCGCCTCCCCGTTCGTCGAGGACGACCAGCTCGCCGGAGTCGAAGCACGTCACGAATAAACGTGGCGTTACGCGGGCCAACGTCGCCGCTTCGCATCCGACGTCAGTCTGCCACACTCGCTGGCCAGTGGGCAGGGCAAGCCTGGTTACCGTGCGGCTGGCCGGGTGACCGGCCCAGAGCGCATCCGTGGAAACAATCAGCCTGGCGCTGCGCAGAGGGCGTTCCGGCGGCTCGAAAGCCGGCTCG
>CAUZNX010000040.1:0-8159 GCA_963580905.1 Dehalococcoidia bacterium
GCCGCGCAAGGGCGATTCGAACAGGCCTTGGCGACTCCTAGGAGTGCAATTCCACGATGTCTTCATCAGCCAGTTCGTGGCGCGGCCCGACCCGTTGCGCCTCGAATTTCCCCGACTGTCCCCACAGTACAGCGTACTTGAGGCGTCGCCCCAGGTCCTTGTGAACCTGCTCTGCCACCAGGGCTACCGTGCTGCCTATCGGCAGGACGAAGGGGTTTTCGCGAACAACCTCTTCCAGTTTTTCTCGCGGCGACTTCGTATACACGCGAATTACACCCAGCGCCGCGAACACCTCTGCGGCCAGCTCATCCAGGCCAACCCCCTCCTCGGCACTGGCCATAATCACCGGGTAGGTATCGCTCAGATTCGACTCCAGCTCGTCGTATCCGTCAAGGCCCTCGGGCAAGTCGGCCTTATTACCAACAACGACAGTCGGCTTTCCGCGCCACTCGTCGTTCTCGTCCCGCGCCTCACCTCGGCCAAGCAAGCTGAACCCCCACTGCTCTAGATGCGCTACCACCTCCAGCACCTGAGCAACCGGGTCCATCGACAAGTCGACCACTACGACGAAAACATCAGTGTTGCGCAGCAGCCCGTACAGCCGGCCCTGGGTAGCGGGGTTGGAGATAGGTGGGGTGTCAACGAGTTGGATCAGCACATCCTTGAACGGCAGCATCCCGCGCATCGGTTCCTGGGTGCTCAGCGCATACGCGCCGACCTGGGATTTTGCCCCAGTGGCACGGGACAGCAGCAGCGACTTCCCCGAGTTAGTGAGCCCCACGAGGGTCGCCCTTCCCCCACCCTCCTTGGGCATTGAGAAGGGTTCGTTATGTCCGCCTTTTCCCCCGACAGACGTATCCTCTAACTCCGACATGAGCTTTGAGAGTCGCGTCTTGTGTAGCGCCTTGAGGTGCTCCGTGCCCTTGTGCTTGGGCATGATCGTGAGCATCTCTTGCAGAGCGACGATCTTCTCTTGGACGGTCACGGCCTCCCGGAACCGTTCTTCCGCCTTGCGATATTGTGGTGGCACGTTTGTAGGCATGGCGCTGTTATCATAGGTCGCGCACGACAAATTCGCGAGTCACGTTAATTAGCTACTTTGATGAGAGGAATGGAGCCAAAACATGCTGACCCTTGCATTTGTTGGCGTCGGCGGCCTGATCGGCGCGTCGTCGCGATACGCAGTTGGACGGTGGGTGAACGACATGGCCGGCAACCCGGCCTTTCCCTACGGCACCCTTGCTGTGAACGTTGTTGGCTGCCTATTGATCGGCGTGCTAGCGGGGCTGGCGGCGACGCGAAACATCATCGGAGTGGACACGCGTGCTTTCCTAATTGTCGGTGTCCTCGGCGGATTTACGACATACTCCGCATTCGGACTCGAGACCGTAGAGCTGATACGTCGCGGCGAATTTTTCATCGGCCTGTCCAACGTCGCACTACAGATAACCCTGGGCCTGGCTGCCGTCTGGGTCGGCCTCAAAATCGCCGACTCGGTCTGACCTCACCGCCAAAATTGCCGACGCCTAGGACCCCGATGCACATCTCCCGACCAGATGCTATATTAGCCGCAATCTTATACTTGGAAAGTTTTATCCCCCCGGGCTCGTCCCGGATTTCGACCCCCATCCGAAGACCGAGAGGTAGAGCGTGCTCGTTAACATCATATAGATTCTCGTACTTGCAGGAATCTCTGCGGCCTTTGGATGGCTAACCTGGCGAACTTGGCGAATCGCCAATCCATTCGCCAAATGGGGAGGCGTCGTCGGCTCTGGGTTCCTGACCCTGGTAATCGCGCTGGTAACAGCAGTCATCGTCATGGGCGCATTCAAGGTCTATATGCCTCGGGGCAACGATGTGATCGAGGCATCCGTCGCAGGCACGCCAGAGCAGATCGCACGCGGCGCACACCTCGCATCGGCCACCTGCGCGGGCTGCCACACCCTGAACGACCAGCTTCCTCTCTCAGGGGGAAGAACATCCTTGAAGATATCCCGATGCCACTCGGTAAGATGTTCCCGCCAAACCTGACCCCCGCCGGGTCGCTGGCAGATTGGAGCGACGGCGAGATCGTCCGTGTGATAAGAGAGGGCACGAACCGGAACGGCCACCTGTCTACCATGATGTCCATTCTCGACTTCAGCTCCATCAGCGAGGACGACATCCACTCGATCGTCGCGTTTATCAGAAGCCAGCCCGCCGTACAGAATGAGACGCCTGTTAACACCCTGACACCGCTTGCCCTGGCCATGATGACCCTTGGCATGCTGCCCCTAAAGGACGTGCCAGAGTCCGGTCCGGTTGCATCGGTTCCTATTGGCCCCACGGTAGAGTACGGTCGCTACATCGCCAATTTCATCGGCTGCACCGAGTACCACGGCGAAGACCTGTCGGGCGGCGCGGGGCGCCTATCTCCAAAGGGACCGACCCTCAGGGTCGTAAAGAACTGGAGCGTAGAACAGTTCATCGAGACGCTCCGCACCGGGCTGAACCCAACCGGACGGGCCCTCGACAAGGAAGAGATGCCCTGGGACTTCATCGGGAGGCTCGACGACGAGGAGTTGGCAGGACTGCACGCCTACCTGGTCAGCTTCCCCTAGAACGCGGTTTGAAGGGGTGTGACGAGGGGCTTTGGCCGGACTGCACGCCTATCTGGCCAGAGCTTCCCTCAGAGGGCTGTTGGAATGGTGTGCAGAGGGGCTTTGCCCCTTTGCCGGGGAGTGTGAGGGTGCTGCTCATATAACATATTTTCTTGTCTTTTTCTTAAAGAGAGCCGTGGCAAGTTGCCGCAGGGCTCTTTCCGCGACCTGCTAGAGAGGCGTGTCAGGGACGATGCGCCGTCTAAGCGTAGGCGCCAGCGAGCCGACCAGTGCGATGGCCACTAGACCATAACCCGCGTTGATTCCGATCGCCCCTGTCGTACCGACTGCGGTGGCAACGCCACCCGTGATCAGCATCCCCACAGGCCCGCCGCCTACACCCAGGCTCACCGCGCCCAGCGCGATTCCGCGCATCCCGTCCTTCGGCAGCAGCATCGCCAGGGACATCTGCATGGTATTGAACCCGGCGTTCCCGAAACCGGCCAGCAGGACGATGAGCACCGACAGCGCGTAGGACCGTGACAGCGAGAACGCGAGCACGGCGATTAAGGCGAGGGCCGAACCACCCAGATACACGCGGCCGTGGTACCGGATACCCGGCGCCGAGGCCAAGACCAGCGAGCCCACCAGCGCCCCCAGGCCGTGGGCCGACGTGATCAGCCCCATGAGTCCGGGGGCGACGTGCAGCACGTCCCTGGCCACGACCGGGACCATCTGCCGATACGGTGTCACCGTCAAATTCATAACGAGGGTGATGGCAACGGTTGCCAGCAGTCCACGATGTCCTGCGACGTACTTGAGGCCCCTGCCAATGTCGGCCGGCTTCGGTGCGCGGGAGACGGTGCGGGCTGTCGCTGGCAGGAGCAACATCTGGCTCAGAGAGAGCGACACGATGTATATCGCAGTGGCCGCGAGGTAGCCCCCCGTGACGCCCGAAACGGTAATTAAAACACCTGCCAGCGCCGGGCCCACGATGCCGCTTAGGTTCATGCCCATATTGTCCAGAGCAACGGCGTTGGTGACCCTCTCGCCACCCACGATGTCATGCAGCAGCGACCGTCGCGAGGGCATGCCCAGGGCGTCAGCTGCGCCGGACACTAGCGCTCCAACGAAAACATGCCAAACCTCAATCCAATTACCTAGCAAAAGCGTCGTAAGCGCCACCGACGTAAGCATGCTCACCGTCACGGTAGCGCGCCACAGCCGACGACGGTCCAGCGCGTCCGCCAGGGCACCACCCAAGACGCCCAGACCAAGCAATGGAGCCCAGGCAAAAAAGCCAACCAACGCAACCTGCCAGGGCGAATCCGTCCGTTCCAGGACAAACCAGGCAAGCAATATGGTCTGCATGAATCGGCCCGTCGAGGCGAGGACGCTCGCGGGCCACAGGAGCCTGTATCCAGGCTCGCGAAACGCGGCGAACGTATGGGAAAAGCGTAGAGACATCGAGATCAAATCGCTCGGCCTGGCCAACTATTCAAAAGGCATGCCAGTTGATGACATGCCCAACACGCATTGTTGAGCGACATACTAGTCGTACGCGCCGGCCTGATGGTCGCCCATCAACCTGCGCTGCCTCGGGGTAGCCTGGGCGAGGATGGACTCCGAAAACGCAAACCCGCCCAGATATGGCGGAAACTTCTGAGTCACCATCCGGTTCGCGTAGTGTACCTGAAGCAAATAGCGCGTCCTGCGGCTACGATTTGCCGTCCCTCGGTGCCATACCTCACTCCGGAACAAGACCGCGTCACCCGCCCTGCAAAGCGCGGATTGCTCCTCTACATCTCCCCACTGTGTATCGCCATCGGGTCGGCGTCCGGCGCGATGGCTGCCGGGCACGAACTTCGTGGGACCCAGCTCTTCGTCAAGATCATCGAGGTAGTAGTGTGCAGTAGCGGCCATCACCGGCAGCTTCACTCGTGGATCCGCCGCTATGTCCTCCGGAAGGTCGAAGGGTCGCCAGTCCACATGCAACTTCTGGTCCTCCCGCCCCGGCCCAGTAATCCATGCCGTCATGCCAATAATGTGACAGTCAGTTTGTCGACCTCTGTTGTCCTGCACCCCGAGAATGGCCTCGGCCAGGTCGATGACCTCCGGCATGTCAAGGAACCGCAAGAACATCGGGTCTCGGTTGAAGACGCACTTGATGTGCTTCTCGCGGAAGCCTTCCGCTGACACCGAGTCCCGGTCGAACGCGGCCTCCACAGCAGTCAGTCGATCAATAGCCTCACGAAGGCTCGCCACCCCTTCGGCGTCGAGTATGCCAGGAAAGTAGGCAAAGCCTTCGCGTTCGATTGCAGCAACACGGGCATCGAGGTCGGGCTTGGCTTCCAGTTTGAGGGGGCTAGTCATGAGACTCCTCCAGAGTCGAATCTTTGTGGGCGCGGCCATTATACAACGGCCTCGCGCGGCCACACCCCCCCCTCATGTTGTAGACTTTGAGGACAGGGGAGAACACAAGATTGGTCAGGCTCAAACTCTCGACTTTTATCGCCGCCCCGGTCAACGACGTGTACGAACGCGTCACGTTCTACGGTCCAGTTGGCCCCACCGACGATGAGGCCTTCAAAAAACACTACGGTGAGACCAAGGAGCGGACCGGCGACGTGTACCTTTTAACAGAGGACGCGAAGCGGTACCCCGATGACCCGCCCGAACTGATCTCATGGCGATGCACATTTGTCTACGCGGAATCCAGAATCATGAAGGCGATCGACTCCACATGGGCGGACCGGCGCGACAACTTCGCGCCAGAGGCGGACGGCACCAGGTGGGACGTGGAATGGAACCTGCGAACTGGCTGGCTGCGCGGGCTGACCCAGATATTCGGCTTCCGAGTCTGGGCCCACAAACGAATACGTGCAATGATGCTGGACCCGGTAAAGGAATTTTTCGAGGGTGACGGTGACGCTACACCCAGAGATACCGAACAATGACGACAATACTCCACATATCAAGCCGTGCCGATTGGCTAAGTGCGCAGACTACCGGAAGCTACGAAGCCGATAGCCTCAGTTCCGAGGGGTTCATCCACTGCTCCAGACCCGACCAGGTTCTCGGAGTAGCAAATACCAACAACCGCTTCGAGGGACAAACCGACCTCATACTCTTGTGCATCGATCCGGATCAGGTGGTCGCCGAAATCCGGTACGAGAACTTGGATGGCGGAGACAACCTATTCCCTCACATCTACGGGCCGCTGAACGTTGACGCCATAAAAGACATCCTGGAGTTCGTCCCTGACAACAACGGGGTGTTCACCCTGCCACAAAAGCTCCTCAGCTAGGGCGGCGCCGACTTGACGTGACGGTGTGTCAGCGTATGATGCGGTTGGGGCGGGCTCCCGGGCGATCGGGAAACGCGCCTGCACAATAAAATTGCTTAATCGGGAGGCATTACGTGGTACAGAGTAACTTCGACAAGGGGCCGGAAGGCTGGTCCTCCTACGACTATCACTGGAGCATCGTGGCGAAGGGCGAAAACATCTTCGTGCTCACCACGTGGAAACCGACCGGCGGCGTCGACGGTGGAGGGTACGTGTGGGCTGATGAGACCCGATGGAGCGCCGACACGCCTGAGAGCCCCGTTTCGGTGCTCCCAATGATGATTAACAGGAATTGGACCGGCGATGGACCGTTCGACGTACGAGAGGCCAAGGTTTCCGCCCACCTACGGGGCGACGGCTTCCAGCTGAACGGTGCGCGGTGCTACTTTTGGATAGGCAAGCCCGGTACGCGCTGGCACATGTCTGGCAGTCCTCTGACGATCTCCGAGGGTGAGTGGGCGTCTGAGCCCAACACCATCACCCTGCATAACGACGAGGCTCAGTGGTATCGGAGTTGGGACAACGACCCCGCCGGTCCAGCTTCCCTGGACGACGTCCTGGCGAACGCCACCAGCTATGGATTCTCCTTCGTCGGATTCGGCCAAGAGCCCCGAGGCAAATTGTCGCTGAGCAAGTTCGAGATAGTGCTTCCGTAAACCGCAGGGCGGATTTCCTGCCAGGCGAGTTCCTTGATAGGTTGAACATTGAATGCAGTAGTCGTCACAAACGACCTGAGCAAGTCCTACGGTAGCCACGAGGCCCTGAACAAGGTCAACCTCGAAGTCTACAAGGGCGAGGTCTTCGGCTACCTGGGCCCAAACGGGTCTGGCAAGAGCACGACGATCCGAACGCTCCTCGATTTCATACGCCCGACAACCGGCAACGCATCCATCTTCGGCCTCGATTCCCGCCAGGACAGCCGCGCCATACGGGCAAGGGTCGGCTACCTGCCCGGCGATATGGTGCTCTACGATAGGTTAACCGGGCATCAGGTGCTCGCTTATAGCGCCGCACTGCGCGGCGGGGTCGACTGGGCGTACGTAGAGCAGCTCAAAGACCGGCTGGGTGCCGAGCTTTCACGCCCCGTGAAGGCACTATCCCGCGGCAACCGCCAGAAGATCGGACTCATCCAGGCCTTCATGCACCGCCCAGATTTGATCATCATGGACGAACCAACATCCGGGCTCGACCCCCTCCTCCAGCAGGAGTTTCACGAGATGGTGGAGGAGGTCAAGGCGGATGGGCGCACCGTCTTCATCTCGTCCCATGTCCTGCCCGAGGTCGAACGACTCTGCGACCGTGTCGGGATCATCCGTAGTGGTCAGCTAGTTACCGTGGAAGATGTTGCCGCGCTCAAAGAGAGGGCGCTACACCGAATCGAGTTCCACTTTGGTACGCCGGTCTCCGCCACGGACTTCGAGGACGTGCCAGGAGTGCAGGACATCGAGGTCAAGGACAGCGTGCTCACATGTACGGTCATGGGCAGCCCGGATGCCGTGGTCAAGGCTGCAGCCCGATTTACAGTGACAAAGGTCGTAACCCAGGAGCCACACCTCGTAGAGGTGTTCTTGTCCTACTACGGCGACGGGGATACCGATGCTGAATAACGTATTCCTCAAGACCCTATGGGATCAGCGCCGCTCCCTCATGTGGTGGGGCATCGGTATGGTGGCTATTTCACTCGTCACGATGCTGTTCTACCCCAGCCTGAGCGACGCCCCCGAGCTGAACGACATCCTGTCCGACGAGAACTCGTTGATGAAGGCCTTCATAGGAGACATCGAGGATCTGACCTCCCCCGAAGGCTTCCTGAACAGCCAGCTATTCTTCCTGCTGCTCCCAATGCTATTCCTGGGTTTCGCCGTCACACAGGGCAGCGGGGCCATTGCTGGCGAGGAGGAAAAAGGGACGCTCGACCTGCTGATGAGCAGCCCGATATCACGCCGATTAGTGCTGGCCCACAAGTGGGCAGCGATGCTAGCAGCAATCATCGTACTGGTCGTCGCCACATGGATTGGACTCGCGGTGGGGGTCGTGGCCGTCGACATGGACATATCACTGCTAAAGGTAGCCGCGGCGACCCTCTCCGCCGGATTCCTCGGAATGGCGTTCGGTTCCCTCGCGTTAGCACTCGGCGCAACGACCGGACGCCGGGCATTCAGCATTGCCATCGGAAGCGTCGTCGGAGTCACGACCTATCTAATTAACGCCCTAACACCAGCGGTTGAGGCCCA
>CAUZNX010000041.1:0-8151 GCA_963580905.1 Dehalococcoidia bacterium
CGCGTTGCCCCGCATCCGGGACTTTCGTGGAGTGTCGAGGGAATCCTTCGATGGGCGTGGCAACTATGCCCTGGGGATCAGCGAGCAGGTCATATTCCCTGAGATCGACTACAATTCGATAGATCGAATGAGGGGCCTACAGGTGGTGGTGGTTACCTCCGCCAATACTGATCGTGAGGGTCTCAGACTTCTCGAGTTGCTTGGAGTTCCCTTTGCCCGAACCGAGGAAGAATTAGCAGTGGCGTAAAGCCACCATGCCCTGGAAAAGAATGAGGACGATTTGGCCAAGAAATCCAAAATAGCGAGCTGGAAGAAGCCAAAGCGCTTCGCCGTACGGGAGTATAACCGCTGCAATCGCTGCGGTAGGCCCCGTGCATACATAAGGCACGTCGGGCTTTGCCGGATATGCTTCAGGGAGATGGCCCTACTGGGCATGCTGCCTGGCATCCGCAAGGCGAGTTGGTAAAGTGCTGCGAGCTGAGGAGATAGTATGGCGGTAACAGATCCGATAGCAGACATGCTGACCCGCGTCCGAAACGCGATATCAGCTCACCATGACACGGTGGGGATGCCGACGTCCAAGACTAAAGTGTCCTTGGCGAAAGTCCTTAAAGAAGAGGGTTTCATCGAGGACTACACGGTTGCCAAAGGCTCCGGACCCCAAGGGGAGTTGAAGGTTGCCCTTCACTATCATGGCGAAGGTGCCCCGGCCATCGTTGGCATCAAGCGTGTGAGCAAACCGGGACTCCGGGTTTATGTTGGAAAAGGCGAAATCCCGCGTTTCTATGGGGGACTAGGAGTGGCCATCCTCTCCACCTCCAAGGGCGTGATGACCGGAAAACAGGCACGGACAGTAGGCGTCGGCGGCGAGGTGTTGTGCCATGTCTGGTGAGGAGTTGTCGTTATGTCGAGAGTAGGGGCCCAGCCTATACCGGTGCCCAGTGGCGTCGAAGTGGCAATCAGCGGCAACGAAGTTTCGGTTAAAGGTCCGAAGGGCGCACTGCAACAGCGGTTCGACCCGGACATGATCTTGAGCGAAGAAAACGGCGTGGTCCAGGTCGGGCGTCCGACTGACCAGCGCCAGCATCGAGCGCTCCATGGCCTGACCAGAACTCTCGTTGCAAATATGATTCAAGGTGTCAACGAAGGATATGTGAAGACACTGGAGTTGGTGGGGATCGGCTATCGTGTCCACCAGTCTGGCAAAGGTGTTTCTTTGAGTGTGATGCTCAGCCACACTGTTGAGGTGGAAGCGCCTCCAGGTATTGAGCTAACCGTTGAGGGAACCAATATTGTTCGCATAAGTGGGGCGGATAAGCAGGCCGTTGGACATGTGGCCGCCAAGATGCGGTCCGTGCGCCCGCCAAATGCCTATACAGGTAAGGGCATCCGCTACCAGGGCCAGCAGATCAAGCTGAAGCCGGGCAAGAGTGCCAGGAGGGCGCTGGAGTAATGGTGAGGGGAACTAAGACAAACAAGTTTAGGCGGAACGCCCGCCACATCAGGGTCCGCCGCCGCGTCAAAGGTGTTGCGGCACGACCGCGACTAGCTATCTTCAGGAGTCTGAGCCACGTATACGCTCAGGTGATCGACGATACGCAGGGGGTAACCCTGGTTGCGGCGTCTAGTCTTGAGAGCGACGTTCGCACTCAAGTGGACGGCAAACCAAAAGTGGAAGTATCCAAGCTCGTGGGTGCTCTTGTAGCACGCCGGGCCGTCGAAAAGGGCGTGTCAACCGTTGTATTTGACAGGGGTGGACACAAGTATCACGGACGAATCAAGGCCCTTGCCGATGCAGCGCGACAGGGAGGTCTAATTTTCTGATGGTTGGACGCCGACAATCAGGACGCCAGGGCAGAGACACCGATGACGGTGGGATCACAGAGAGAGTCGTTAAGATCTCTAGGGTCTCGAAAGTTCACAAAGGTGGTCGTCACCTCAGCTTCAGCGCCCTCGTGGTCGTTGGGGATGGAGAGGGACGCGTTGGCCTGGGCTTAGGCAAGGCCTTAGCAGTGCCGGATGCTGTTCGAAAGGGCGGAGTCAACGCCCGTAAAAACATGATCAAAGTGCCGCTGACCGGTAGCACCATACCCCACGAGATCGTCGTTCGGTATGGTGCAGCTGAAGTGATGCTCCGCCCGGCCCCTCCAGGGACAGGTGTCATCGCAGGCGGTTCTGTCAGGGCCGTGGTTGAGTTGGCGGGGGTGAAGGATATCACCACCAAGGCTCGCCGCAGTACCAATCCAATTAATAGCGTCAAGGCGACTTTCAAGGGTCTGTCGATGCTCAGGGACGTAGAGACCGAACTGGCAAAGCGTAAGCAGTTGGTAGAGTCTCCTCCCCCTCCGCGCCGACAGTCACGGCAGTCCCAGCGACGGCGATAGAGGAGAGCCGCAGCTATGGGCAAGATCACCGTCACACTCAAGAAAAGCGTAATTGGACATCCCCAGGATCAGCGGGGGACCGTCGCGGGACTAGGGCTTCGCAAGCTCCACCAGACAGTGGAGCACGAAGACACGGCTACTATCCGCGGCATGATAAATAAGATTAGCCATTTGGTAGAAGTCACAGTGATCTCTACCAAGTAATAGTCGCACGTCCTCAAATACAATTTGAGAACGGTGATGACCAACCGATCTATCCGCAGACGATTAGGTAGTGGAGACGATTCCGAGAATAATTATGAAACAGCACGAACTATCATCGCCGACAGGCGCAAAAAAAACTCGCAAGAGAATCGGTCGAGGAGACGGCAGCGGTCACGGTAGCTTCTCCGGTAGGGGGATGAAGGGCCAGAACTCCCGAAGCGGTGGCGGCGTGCGCCCCGGATTTGAGGGCGGCCAGCTAGCGTTGATCAAGGGACTTCCCACGATGAGGGGGTTCACCAATAGATTCCGCAAGGAGTTTAGCGTGGTCAACCTTGACAGCCTGGACAGCCTGGCGAGGTTCGACGCTGACAGCGAAATCACAGTCCAGACTATGCTCGGCAAAGGACTAATCAGGGACCCAAAGGTCCCGGTGAAGGTTCTTGGCCGAGGAGAAGTGACAATCGCCCTGACCGTAGAGGCGCACCGATTCTCGGCTTCGGCTCGACGGAAAATTGAGGCGGCAGGCGGAGTTGTGAAGGAGATAGCCGGGTGAGACAGGGACGGGCGCCGAGGCAACCAGAGGTATCTAGGCCGCAACTCATCCAGTCGATGATCGACGCGATGCGTGTGCCGGATCTTCGTGCCAAAATTCTCTTCACCCTGGCGATGCTAGTGGTCTACCGGTTCATATCCCACGTACCGGTGCCGGGTGTCGATCCTCAGGCGCTGTCTCAGGCCTTCGAAGCTAACGCACTACTCGGGTTCTTGGATCTGTTCAGTGGCGGCGCTCTAGTAGGTATGAGTGTGGCGGCGCTGGGTGTCTATCCGTACATTACAGCTTCCATAGTGATGCAGATATTGACGCCTGTGATACCGCAGCTCAAGGCCCTATCCCAGGAGGGAGAGTTCGGACGGCAGCGGATTAACCAGGTTACCCACTGGCTGACTATCCCAGTCGCTTTTTTCCAGGCTTGGGGCACGCTAACGTTCTTGCGTGCTTCTCCTGTGTTCCCCGACGTCCAGTTCGGGCTCAACGTGACGATGATGGCCATGCTCTTCTCGATGGTCGCTGGAACAATGGTGAGCGTATGGCTTGGCGAGCTCATCACCGAGCGTGGTCTTGGCAATGGCATATCCCTGATAATCTTCGGCGGTATCGTTGCCCGGTTCCCGCAGGTAGTGGGTCGTGGTTTCTTGGAAAGTGACCAGGCTGCGGGGTTGCTGCTGCTCGGACTGTTCGGGCTTGGGATAATCTACGTTATAGTTCTGTTCACCGAGGCCCAGCGTCGAGTACCGGTGCAGTATGGACGGAGTGTATTCAGAGGTGGCAAGATGCAGCGCCAGAGCGGTGCCACATTCCTACCTCTGCGCGTAAATTCAGCGGGGATGATACCGTTGATATTTGCGTCGTCTATGATGATACTGCCTGTTACTGTAGCTAGCTATTTTACTACAGGTCTGACCGATAGCATATTTGTCAGGGCGGCGCGTTTCTTTTCGGACGCGCTGGACCCGTCAAGGTTCCCATATTTTGCTGGTCTGTTTATCTTGGTGGTCCTGTTTACGTTTTTCTACACGATGATCGTGTTCCAGCAACAAAACCTTGCAGAGAACCTGCAGAGGAACGGTGGATTCATACCGGGGATACGACCCGGTCGTCCGACGCAGGAGTACCTCAATCGTGTGATAATTCGGATTACCTGGGCGGGGGCCTTCTTCCTCGGGACCATCGCAGTGCTGCCATTCTTTGCTACGATTGCAACGGATGTCCGCGCCCTGACGATCAGCAGTTTTGGTTTGCTGATCATGGTTGGTGTGGCCCTGGACACGATGCGACAGTTGGAAGCGCAGCTTATGATGCGTAACTATGAAGGGTTCATCCGCTAGCTGTGACTCATCGAGTGATCTTGCTTGGTCCGCCAGGAGCGGGAAAGGGCACGCAGGCGGCCAGAATAGCCGAGAACCTGTCTGTGCCGAAGGTCGCCTCGGGCGATCTGTTCAGAGACCATCAGGCGCGAGATACGGAGCTTGGGAGGCTGGCCCGCACCTATATGGAGCGGGGAGATCTGGTTCCCGACGACGTGACCATACGCATGGTGATGGAGTGGGTCGAAGCCCACGAGGGGGAAGGCGGATTCTTACTTGACGGCTTTCCGCGGACCTTGGCCCAGACCGAGGCGTTGGACCGGGAAATGGTGGAGTCAGGTGGGATCGACCGAGTTCTCTATATCAATGTAAATACTGAGGAACTGTTCCGGCGTCTGGCAGGCAGATGGATTTGCCGTAGTTGTCAGACACCGTATCATGAGCAGTCCTCGCCGCCGTCGGTCGCTGGCAAGTGTGATCGATGTGGCGGAGATCTCTACCAGAGAGACGACGACAATGCGGAGGCGGTTCAGAAAAGACTTGGAGTCTTCTTCAAGGAAACTGAACCCCTGGTCCAGTTCTACCGTGAAACAGGGATTCTGCGAGAAGTTGACGGTGTAGGCACCGTCGATGGGGTTGGAGCAATGTTACTAGATGCTGTCAGGCACTAGTGCTCCATGGATCTTGTGCTGATGCGAGGATATAGGAACTGACGTGATCGGAGCGAGTGAGACCAGGAGAGGGATCATCGGAAAATCACCGGTGCTGGGGACGAAAAAACACGGTGGCATCACGATTAAGTCAGCTAGGGAGCTGGACTCGATGCGTGAAGCCGGTCGTGTCGTTTCTGTGGCCAAAGTGAAGTTGTCCGAAGCGATCGAACCTGGCGTGACGACCGCAGAGTTGGATAGCGTGTTTGAGGCGGAGATACGCAGGCTGGGTGCAGTGCCGTCGTTTAAGGGGCTGTACGGTTTTCCGGCAACTATATGCACCTCGTTCAACGAGGAAATTGTTCACGGCATACCGTCGGACCGAGTTGTTCAGTCCGGTGATATTTTGAGCCTCGATGTCGGGGCAATTGTAGAAGGGTTTAACTCCGACAGCGCTTTTAGTGTGGGAGTGGGCGAAACTACAGAAGAGCATCGCAATCTGATAGATGCAACCAGAGAGTCGCTGAAGGCCGGAATCGGGCAGGCCAAGGCCGGAAACAGGGTCGGAGACATCTCCGCCGCTGTCCAGGCATACGCCGAACCACTTGGGTATGGTATCGTCCGGCAGTACGTTGGCCATGGGATCGGGCGGGACCTGCACGAGGATCCTCAGGTTCCCAACTTTGGATTGGCCGGGCGTGGGCCGCTCCTGCGGGAGGGTATGACCCTGGCAATTGAGCCGATGCTCAATCTTGGCACTTGGAAGACAAAGGTAATGGAGGACGGCTGGACTGTAGTGACCGCGGATGGTTCTTTCTCCGCACACTTCGAGGACACGATAATGATCACCAGCAACGGTGCCGAGGTACTGAGCAGCCTGTGATCTACGGCGAAAAAGCGTAATATGCCAAAAAAAGAAGCTATAGAAGTTGAAGGCGTAGTATCCGAATCCCTCCGGGATGCCACCTTTAGGGTGGAGTTGGCAAATGGCCACGAGGTCATGGCCAAAATCTCCGGTAGGCTCAGGGTCCACTACATACGAATATTGCCGGGAGATAGGGTCTTGGTCGAACTATCGCCCTATGACCTGACTCGCGGTAGAATAACCTATCGATTCCATAACTGAACGGCTCTCCGTCACGGAGACGTCACAGTCGGGAGGCCGAGGTGAAAGTATCTGCATCCGTGAAGAAGCGATGCGCCAAGTGCCGGATTGTTCGGCGCAAGGGGCGCGTGATGGTGATGTGTGAAAATCTCAGGCACAAACAGAGGCAAGGCTAGGTTAGCCTCCGCGCATTCTGAAAGCGTTGCTACCGAAAGGGAGAACGCCGGGGTGACGGAGATAGACTTAGAGGACTGCCTGAATGGGGGAACTGTATGGCCATAGTCTCCGGCGTAAATATTCCAGACAACAAGCGTGTTGAGATCTCGCTGCAGCAGGTCTTCGGCATCGGGCTCTTTCAGGCCAAGGATGTTGTGGAGAAAGCCGGCGTGACGGGGAACCCTCGCGTGCGTGAGCTGACTGAGATGGATCTCACGCGGATCCGTGAGGTCGTCGATCGCGAAAAGCGAGTCGAAGGCGATCTCCGTCGTGAAATTAACATGAATATCAGAAGGCTCATTGACATCGGCAGCTACCGAGGATCACGACACCGTCGTGGCCTGCCTGTCAGAGGCCAACGGACTAAGACCAACGCACGAGCGAAGCGTGGACGCAGGGTGCCGGTCGCCGGTCGTCGACACACGACCACGAAGTAGTTAAAGCCATGGTGAGGTTTGCGGAGGTCCGCAGACCAATCTTGACGAAGCTGATGCACGGATTAGAGGAGAGAAGATGCCTAGAGCGCCGAGAACGAGAAGGCGGGTGCGGCGAAATGTTCCGGTGGGCCGCGCCTACATTCAGTCGACATTTAACAACACGTTGATAACGCTGACCGATCCGCAAGGCAACACCATCGCATGGGGCAGTGCGGGCACGGTTGGATTCAAGGGTTCCCGCAAGTCGACGGCTTTCGCGGCTCAGAAGGCTGCGGAGTCCGCCGCGCGCAAGGGAATGGATCAGGGCCTGCGTCAGGTCGAGGTGTTTGTTAGGGGTCCTGGTGCCGGAAGAGAATCTGCCATTCGTACCCTCGCGACATCTGGGATAATGATTACCACGATTCGCGACGTGACACCGACACCTCACAATGGTTGCCGTCCGAAAAAACGACGGCGAGTGTAAGAGGGAACAAGTGAACGATCGGTCGCAGACGCTCTTGCCACTTGGTTTGGGGGGGCTGCTCGACGAGACATTCGCTGTTTACGGGCGACACATTCGCCAATGGCTGATAATCGCAGCGGTGATCTATCTGCCTGTCGGCCTGGTCTCGATCGGCCTTGGACAGTTGGCTGGAGGGCCGGGAGTTGCGGTTTTAACATATGTTTTGGAAGTGGCGGGGGCTGTACTCGCTCTTAGCGCAGTAGCCTACGGGGTACGACAGCACTACGTCACAGGAGTGGTCGGGATACGAAAATGCTATGCGAGAGCATGGTGGATGATTCGGTCTCTCACACTTCTATCGCTTGCGCCTGTGGCCGCCTTGTTGGCGGTGGCGCTCCCCTTGAGTTACGGGGGCGATGTTGTTGGAACTGTGGCGGCAATGCTGCTGGGACCTATCGCGATAGGCGCGGCGGTATACTGGTCAATGGCGGTTCCTGCGGTAGTAATTGAGGAACAGAGTGCGTTGGGAGCGCTGAAACGCGGATTTGTCCTGGTGCAAGGTAGTTGGTGGAGGGCATTCGGGGTCGCGCTGGCGCTGATGTTGGTTGCGCTGGGCATGGCCATCGTGCTGACCCTCCCGATGGGGATTGCTGCGGCGCTCTCAGGAGCAAGCCTGGCATCTCGGACCACAGCGGTCCTGATAGGAATGGGCGGCTTGGTGGTTATGGTCGTGGTTCCGCCAGTGCTGATGATAGCCTGGACACTTTTGTATAACGATCTTCGGGTTAGAAAAGAAAAATACGATGTCGCTGCGATGTCCTGGGAATAGCCGCGACCTAACCCATCT
>CAUZNX010000042.1:0-8118 GCA_963580905.1 Dehalococcoidia bacterium
CCCTGCGACCCCTTGGGGCCATAGGCCCTCAACATGAGGTACCCCGAGTAAATAAACCATAGCAACAAGGTCAGGGTCAGCTTCGGGTCCCAGGTCCACCACACGCCCCAGACCGGTTTTGCCCAGGAGGCCCCTGTCACAATGGCCAGGGTAGCTAGCAGCGCCCCCAACTCCGCAGCCGAATAAGCGAGGTCGTCCGACCTATGGCCCCTGGTGATCAGGTGGATTATGCTCGCAACCGCCACGACAATAATCGACGAAAGGGCCAGTATAGCTATCGGGACGTGGAAGTAAAAAATGCGCTGGGACACACCCAGGTTGGCCTCGGTCGGCACCCAAAAGAAGACCATCCACAGGGTGAGGGCCATCAGCGCGGCGCTCGCTAGGAGCAATCCGTCCCTAATCACAGAGCCGGATCGGCCAACTAAAATCGACGCTCCGGACACGGCAAGAGGTAACTGGGCCATATGTGCAATCTATCACAAATACCGCCATCTCGCTAGATATTTCCGCCACTGCTACCAGTTGGTAAACGCCCCGTCGTTGCGGCGCAGAAGCGGCGGCCAACCACCCCCCGACCCTCGGCGGGACTCGGCGATCGACTCATCCATCTCGACGCCCAGGCCAGGCTTGTCCGGAGCAAACGCGAAACCGTCCTGCCACTCGATCTGCTCCGGGAACAGCTCTTTATCAACCGTGCCTGGCTGCTTCGGCATCTCCTGCACACCAACGTTGGTAGTGGCCATGCACAGCGCAACACACGCCGCCGCGCTGATTGGGCCCAGCGGGTTGTGGGGCGCAATGTCGATGTAGTGCGTCTCGCACCAATGAGCGATCTTCAGCGCCTCCGTGATGCCTCCAACGTTGCACAGATCGATCCGTGCATAGCTAATCAGCTCCTCTTCAACCACCTCGCGGAAGGCCCACTTGCTGGTCCACTGCTCCCCCGCCGCAATCGGCAGCCGGACCTGACGGGCCAGGGTTCGGTAACTACCCGCGTTCTCCGCCCGCAACGGGTCCTCAATAAAAAACGGTTTGTATGGCTCCAGGTCCCTGCACATAGACGCGACATGGGCCGTATCCAGCCGAGTGTGGACGTCGAAGCAGATCTGGATGTCAGGACCAACGGCCTCACGCACCCGGGCCATCTGCTCCTCGGCGATTCGCATCGATTCCACCGGCTCCAGCAGCGCGTGGCCCTGTGCCTCAAATACGCCGCTGGTCTCCGGCTGGCCCCAGCGAACAAACTTCCAGCCCTCGTCTACCCTCTCCAAGCAATTCTCCACCAGTTCCTCGGTCGTGGATCCCTGGCAATGGGGGTAACAGACGACCTTGTCACGCACAGGGCCCCCCAGTAGCTTGTACACAGGAACCCCCAGCGCCTTACCCTTGATGTCCCACAGCGCGATGTCGATAGCGCTAATCGCGCAGGAGTAGACGCCGTCCGCAGGGAAAAAAGACCCTCGGAACATATGCTGCCACAGCCGCTCAGTACTTAAGGGATCCTCACCGACGAGAATCTCCGAAAGCCTCTCAACAGCCTTCTTGATAGAGTCGCCCCAGAACCTGATCCCCGCCTCGCCCAAACCATGGATCCCAGCATCCGTCTCGACCCGAACAACCAGGTAGCCGGGAGAACCCTCACCCTGGATCTGATACGTCTTCAATCGAGTGATTTTCATTGCAGCTCCCCCTCCAAATACCAGCCATCTCGCGAACGCCCCCACGATAAGCCACCCCCCAACCCAGGTCAAGGCGCTGCGCGCGCTACGTCGGGCGGGGTGGGTGTACGCCAATGAAGACCTTCGGCATGTTTTCAATTCGCCGGGTGTGCAGAGGGGCGAAGCCCATCTGCCGGGAGCCTGAGGGTGCCCCTCAGAATATTTTATATTTATATTTTTTCTTTTTCTTTCCCGGCAATCCAAGACGGGGGGGGAATCCAGACCCGATTCAATGATCCAAGAAGCGTCGCACCGGCATACCCTGGCATACACTCAGCCCAGGTTTCGGGGCGAACGGCAAACCTGAGCCTGTGTTCGAAGTGAGCCCATTGCATCACAACCCCATGCTCACCATCAGAGGGACGGGATTTCTGTCACATTCTGTCTCATTTTCGGGTTCGGCGGGCGGTTAGGCGGGAAAATAGCACGGGGGACAGTCCTCGTGGTCTGCCCCCCGTATGAAATAGAATAGCACGTATGTTCGTTGTCGGTCAATCGATGCCGAGGAACGCCATGAATCACAAGACCGTTCTGCTAAACTAATTCCATGGAACTTGAAAACTTCGAAAGACTCATCCACAAGGCCCTGTCAAAAATACCGAAAGACCTGCGCTCCTACCTCAACAACGTCGACATCGTGGTCGAAGACTTACCGGCGCGTGACCAGCTCGCAGGCCACATCATGGAAGAAGACGAGCTACTGCTTGGGCTCTACGAGGGGGTTCCCCTCACCGAGCGGGGCGAATACAGCATGGTGTTGCCCGACAAGATAACCCTGTTCCAAAAAACCATCGAATCCATCTGTGCCGACAACGACGAAATAATCGAGCAAGTTCGCGAAACCGTAGTCCACGAAGTAGCCCACCACTTCGGCATAGACGACGACCGCCTCGAAGAACTAGGGATCTAGTGACTCGAACCTCCTCTCCCTCGTAGGGAGAAGATTGAGGTGAGGGTTGATCTCCCCCGCTACTCGCAGGCCGCTGACAGGAGCGGGATACCCCAGCAAAGTGAAAGAGGGGCTCCCAAATTGATGGGAGCCCCCGTCATAAGTCCTGTGATTCCGAGTGGAGATTAGTCCCCGGCAGCGCCGTCCACGGCTGCTACGTTGCTGTCGCCCTCAATGCTAATGTTGGGCAGCCACTCCAGCCAGCTTGGGAAGTACCAGTTCTTGTCGCCGAGTAGTTCCATGCTTGCCGGTACGAGCACCATGCGGACGATCGTGGCGTCGAGGATCACAGCGACTACCAGACCGAAGCCCATCTGCTGGAACATCGATAGCGGTCCGAGGGCGAAGCCGCCGAAGACCGCCACCATGATCAGGGCCGCGCCGGTAATGATCGAAGCCGTCGAGTTGAGACCGTAGGCCACGGAACGGGAGTTGTCGCCGGTCTGCAGGTACCGCTCCTTGATTCTGCTCAGCAGGAAGACGTGGTAGTCCATCGACAGGCCGAACAGGATGGCGAACAGGAAGAGTGGTATCCACGCCTCGATGACCGGGACCTCCTGGAAGCCGAACAGTGTGCTACCGACGCACTTTTGGAAGACCAGGACCACCATCCCGTAGGCCGCACCGACCGACAGCAGGTTCATTACTATTGCCTTCAGCGGCACGACGATCGAGCGGAAGGCGATCAGGAGCAGCAGGAAACTTGCCGCCAGAACCACCACCATGATCAAAGGCACGTACTGCCATACAATCGCGACAGAGTCCATGACTTCGGCTGTGCCGCCCCCGACGAGTACCTCTGCGTCGACGCCAGCAAACGCTGCCGGGATGTAATCGTCGCGCAGTCGGCTTATACCGGCGATAGACTCGTCGCTGGAGATGTCGCCTGCGATCGAGACTCTGATGTCCGTGAGATCACCTTTTCCGCTGATGATCGACTCCGCAGTGCCGAAGAAATCGTCGGATTCGAGAGATACGGTCAGCTTGTCGATAGCCTCTTGTATCGAGTCTGTGCTAACGTCCGGCGCCAGCACCACGATGTCGGCGGTGATAATGCCGTCCGAGAACTGCTCGATGAGCACATCGAATGCGTGTCGTTCGTTGGTGTCGTCCGGCAGCATACTGATGCCGCCAGAGCCAAGCTCGATTGTGGTCACCGGCGCGGTGAGCGCAATCAAGAGAACTGCGGTTATGACTACGCTGATTAGCGGGTGCGAAGTCACGACACCCGTGATCGCGTCCCAAAATCCGCCGCCACTCTCAGGAGAGCGACGCTTGTTGAGGAACGGTATCGGCAGCCAATTTATGCGGTCTCCAAGTAGCCCGAGCAGTGCCTGGAGAAGTGTCAGCGCGGCCGCAACAGCCGTGACAACAACAACCATCGTGCCAATATTCCGAAGCTCTTGAACAGGATGTCAGGCATAATCAGCATGCCAGCGAGCGCGATAGCAACAGCCAGACCCGAGAAGAGCACCGTGCGGCTGGCGGTTGCGCCGGCCATGGTGATCGCATCGTAGCGCTCCAGACCGCGGTCGCGCTCCTCGCGGAAGCGCTGAACGATGAAGAGTGTGTAGTCGATACCGACGGCTAGGCCGACCATCGTGGTGACGATGACGGTGAATTCGTTCAGGTCCTGGACCATGCTGATGAGCGCGATGATCCCGACTGCGGTTAGCACGGCTACGATGGCGAGCAGCACTGGGACTAGGGCCGCCACGACTGCCCCGAAGACCGCCAGCATGATTATGAGCGCAGCGATGATACCAATCATCTCGCCCTTCTGGAACGTCTCTTCGGCCATCGCGCCAAATAGCCTCTCGATGCTCATGTTGCCAATCGTGGTAACGCGAAGACCGGAGTTCTTGTTGGCCTCCTCAACTATGTCCAGAACGGCCTCGGCTGGTTCGAGGTCATCCATCTGGCCGAGGGATGTGTTGACCTGGATCAGCGCCATCCGGCCGTCGGGGGTCCTCAGGGGTTCGGCGCCGTCCTGGTAGCTGGACACGGATTCGACGACTTCTATTTCGCGCATCTCGGCGACGATCGAGCCGACGACGGTTGCGAACAGTTCCTCGTCTATGGGTCCGTCGTTGGCCTCAACGAGCACAAACTCTACGGCCCGAGGCTTCTGCCCTGTTGCATCTTCAATCAGGGCGCTGGCTCGCCGCGCATCAGTAGTCGCGACTCCACCTTCACTCGTGACATCCAGGTTGCCGGCGAGCAGGAATGCGCTCACCAGGACGAGTATCCATCCGCCCAGTATCCACCAGGCGTGGCGGGCGCTCCACCCGGCGAGGCGGGCTGTGGCAGAGGGGGCAACCGCCTGTTGGTTACCTCCGGCCTCGACTTCTTCGGCTGTCTTTCCAGCGTACTTGTCCATTGCGTCCAACATTGTTCGCCTCCTTCGAAATCAGTGTGATACCCACAATACCCTCCGATTTTTTGGTCGGCGTCTCCCTGCAGGGAGAAATTCGCATCCACTTTAGGGGTACACATTCGGTGACGGCGTACCCCCTAAGAGGTACGTGTTGGAGGATCGGCGGGGTAGGCTGCTCTTCTTGGCCGGTCAGGTGGCTGTCAGCCTTCAGCTGCCTTTGGGATCGACCATGCCAGCGTCGTAGGCGAAGATGACGGCCTTCGGGATAGCGATACAGAGTATGTCAATTTCTTGGCTTCTCTGCGGATGGCTGATAGATGTGATCGGCATCTTCCCGACGGTGCTGGTGGCGGTGGGAGGCGGCTGGATCGTGTTGGGAACAGCCTTGATCGGGTCGAAAGAGCTACGGTCTACTTAGGTGTCGGCCTGGGCGAACTTTGTCGCCGACCTACTCCTCACCGGGGCCGAAGAGGTCGGCGGCGTCTTGCTCCATCTGGGACTTTAGCTCAACGGCGTCTTTCCAGCCTAGCTCGCGGTACGACTCCGATGTGCCGTAGTCGCGGGTTTTGATCACAACGGGCATCGGTACTGCGTGGCCGAACACTAGCGCTTGTTGCTTCGATTCCAGGCGCGATAGCACGGATCTGAGCTTGCGGCCGCCAGGCGCCCCTGCTAGCACGGAGTTGATGTCTTTGTCGCTATCCAACAGGCACGTTATCCTGGTACCGAGCTGAGACATGACCTCGTCGTCGATGTCGCCCGGGCGCTGGTCTACCAGCATGAGCGTAACGTTGTACTTGCGCATCTCACGGGCGATAGTTCCGAAGATCGTGTGGGAGGCGATGTCGCTCGTCAGGTACTTGTGGGCTTCCTCAATGGTTATGACCAGGGGCCGGGGCTCGCTACTCGGATCGCCGGAGGCGCGCTCCTTGCGCTCCATGTAGCGGGCGTATATGCGGCGGGTGAGCAGATTCGCCACCAGGATGTACGCCGTGAGGTTGCTACCATAGCGCCCGAACTCCAGAACGACGTGCATGCCTCGATCCAGGTACTCCAGTATCCGGTCGACAGAACCCTGACCAGTGTCGGTCATAAAATCGAATCGCTTCAACCGTGAAAGCCGGTTCTGCAGCGCGGCTAGCGCACCTTGATTTACTCCTACAGTATTTGCGAGATTTCGAATATCCTCGCTCCCTTGTATCGAGAGGAATTCCGAGAGCCATTTCTTCCCACCAAAATGGCGCTGTAGAAAATGGGCCGCGTCGGCCGCCACTGGGGACAGACCCAAGATGCCGCCGAGGATTTCGATGTCCTCCGGCTCGACCTCGTCGAAGCCAATGCGCACCACGTAGTCGGGCGTAAGGCCGCGCCTCTTGCTGCTCGCCTCGTCCAGGGAGAAGACAGCGACCTTGGAGGAGAAGAGTTGCTTCAGCCCCTTGACCTCGCGGCCTCCCTCAGCAGAGCCCTTCCAGCCGTACTCGCCGTGCATGTCGAAGACCAGGTTGACGGCGCTGTTGCTCTGGAGGATGCCGATCAGGAGCAGCCGCGTCAGGAAAGTCTTTCCTGTCCCGGACTTACCGAACACGCCATTGCTGCGCTCCACCAGCGACTGAATGTTCAGGCACAGCTTGGACTCCATGTCCAAGGGGCTGCCGATCCAGAAGTTGCGTTCGTCCTCTGCGCCGAATACCAGGGCTATGTCCTCTTCCGATGCGGGGGACACCGTGGCGAAGTGGGACGGGATGGTCTTCGAAGGCATCGGGCCTTCGATGTCCTGAATGAGCATGGGCTCGACATTTATGACGCCGTAGGCAGCTGTGCCCGATACCACGCTGGCTATGTAGGGGTCGGAGACGTCGGGTGGCATGGACGCGAGGGCCTGATCGGTGGCTCGCAGGGAGACATCGGTGACTACGCCAAAGAAGCGCGCCCGGTCGCCCTGTAGTGTCACGAAGGTGCCGACCTTTACGTCCTCGATCGAGGCGGTCCCGTCGAGTCGTACCTCGACGCCATCGGTGAGCGACCCGGCCACGACCATGCCAAGCCGCTCGGGAGTTCCGAAGATATCTGGTTCAGTCATGGGCGAGCCTCCGCAGGATGCCGTTGAGGCGATGGATGTCGCCACCAAGCAGCGAGGCAAGTTCCCTGCCGGCGCCCACCAGGAACGCCCGGGAATCAGCGTGCGACCGGCTGACGCCCCTCAGGAAGGCCGCGGCCACGTCGTCGGGTGAGCCGACCTGTGCGGACAGCAATAGGGGCAGGAAGTGCAGGGAGCCGCTGAATTCGCGGGTCTCTTCCTCGTCGCACGGGTAGATCATGGCGTGAATCTTGGGCGGCAGCGGCGCCACGTAGCGATTCAGGCGACCGTTTGCCATGTGGCCGACGACAACGGTACGAAACTCGGTCGACAGGAGCCGTCCGAGTTGTGGGTTGCTACTGTAGATCGCCTCGACGTCCGATTCTCCGGCACCCATCGCGACGGGCCGCCGGCCGGGGTCCAGGCTGCGAGTTGCCACTTCGGCCACGACTCCGTACACGGTGTCCTCGCCGCCGGTCTTGATGAGTGCGCCAAGGGGCGGCGATTCGTACAGCTCGTGGCACTGGGCTACGAGCTCGGTCGTGGAAGCCTCCACTACCTCGCCTACGGGAGTGTCCAGTTTCTTATCTACCTCGGTCACTGTTTGATCCTTGCCATCTCATGGGCGTCCGCCCCTCCCAAGAAAAAGAATAATATGATAATTCTGAGGGACACCCTCAGGCTCCCGGCATAGGGGCTTTGCCCCTCTGCACACCCCATCTAAACACGGGTTCTGGGTCGAGGCCCAGCACACAACACTCAATATAGATTCCGCTCACAGGATAGGTTTACTCACAATATAGGTTTCTTTGAGAAGATGGATTTGGCTCACAAAATCAGTTTCGCTCGCCATTACCACACCATGGGTGCCTTACAGCCAGCGCATGCGTTTGGACAGCGCCTTTTCTGATGTGAATACGGGTAGGCCGCTGTCTTGCAGCGCCCCCTCTACCAGACCGACGAAGTGGCGGCGGTCTGCACCTGACACGACTGC
>CAUZNX010000043.1:0-8102 GCA_963580905.1 Dehalococcoidia bacterium
CGTGAGAGACAACGAGGAATGCGCGCCGCGACTTCTCCAGGTAATCCTCGAGCCAGGCGATACCCTTGAAGTCGAGATAGTTCGTGGGCTCGTCGAGTACCAGCAGGTCGGGCTCTGCGAGCAACGCTCTCGCCAAAGCCGCGCGTGTTAGCTCGCCACCTGAAGCGGAAGAGGCCTGGAGCTTGAGCGTCTTCTCGTCAAGGCCGATACCATCCGCAACCCGCTCCAGACGTGAGTGGTAGTCGTATCCGCCAAGGGCCTCGTAGCGTTCCAGTAACTGCGCATAGCGGCGCTCTGCGCCACGCCTCTCTTCGTCGGTCGCTTGCTCCACCTCCGTAGCGCTACTCGCCACGGATTCTTCGAGGTCTATCAGTCCGGAAAAGGCCAGCAATATCTCGTCGGTGATGGTGCCGCCGGATAGCGCGCCCGTCGTCTGCGGCACGTAGCCGATCCGAAGGCCGCTGGAGCGATGAACGTTGCCGTTCGAGGGCTCCGTCTCTTCGACCAGTACCCTGAGCAGCGAGGTCTTGCCGCCCCCGTTGGGACCTACCATTCCGATTCGGGCGCGTTCAGGTACCTCCAGCGATATATCGGAGAATATCTCCAGCTCGCCGAAGGACACGGTCAGGCCCGAAGCTGTCAGCAGTGGCATAGTGGCAACGCCGTTTCCAGTAGTGGGGCAACAGTTACATTATACCAGGGGATTTCACTGCGGAGACCGCACAGAGAAGAACCTTAGTCCGTACTCTCTGCGGTCTCCGCGCACTCTGCGGTAGACGTCTTCCTACTCCGGGATCAAACGCACCTCGTCGCTGAGTCGGGCGAAATCGAAGGACGAGGATGTCCGAGCCAGGGCCGTGAGCGCAAGGCCCATGATCACAGAGATGCCAGTGGCGACGCCGAAGCTAACCACTAGCTGGGTAGCCCAGTCGATGTCAATGATCCATCCTGTCAGGTACGGAGCTGCGGTTGTGGGGAAGAAGAGTATCCCACCCACCAGGCCAGCAATGGAGCTGGCGACAGCTGCGCCACCCGAAAAACGTTTGGAGTAAAGCCCCCAGAACACGGGGAACACGGCAGCGGCACACACCATGTCCGCGATCAGGAACAGGTAGAGGACGCTATAGCCCTGGGAGGCGATGAGAATCGCAGGCAGTATCAGCACGACCGTTATCCCACGGGAGGACCGCAAAAGGCCCGCAGCATTGATGTTCGGCCTGAAGCCAGACAGATCGGTAACCACTGCACTGGCAATACCGTTTAGCAGCGTATCCAGGCTGGACATCACCAGCATCAAGGCCAGCAACAGCACGGTTACCAGCACCCACGTAGGCGCTATCTCTCGTACCAGCCAAAACAGCGCTACCGGTGAGTCGGCGAGGCCGATGCCGCGCCCGACAGCCATGATGCCTAGCATGCCCATGAGGATGATCACAGGTACCACTATGGCCCCTGATATCGCGAATCCGCGTCGAAGCGAGGTATCGTCGCGACTGGAGTAGACCCGCTGCCAGAAGCCCTGATGGAACATGTTGGCGGCGAGGATCGCGATGATCAGCGTAATGCCGAACTCGATACCCGGCCGATGCGTCAGCGACAGGAGGTGCGCGCTATCCTCGCGGATCGGTGCGAGGGCGTCCCCGATGCCGTCCAGGTAAGACACGGCGGCCAGGAACGCGATCAACAGCAGCGGGAGGATCATCACGAACTGTACCGTGTCGGTGAATATGGAGGCTCGGAGACCACCGTATGCTGTGTAGCCCGCGGTGAGCAGGCCGATGATGAGGGCCGTGATCCACAGATTGGTACCCGCCAGCAACTCAAAGGCCTTGGCGATACCCGTAAGCTCGGCCGACAAGAACACGAACATATAAAAGACGATGAGACCCAGGGTGAACAGGTGCATGGCAGGGCCGTACCTGTGCTTCACGTACTCGGTTAGGGAGTGGCCCTGGGGCATTAACCGACGCATTCGCGGACCGACAAACACGAATGCCACTAAGGGGGCGGCCTGCCCGATTCCGTAGCCGATGAGGGCCACGAGACCCGCCCAGGTCCCCGCCTCGGCCGGGCTTAGTAGCACCCAGGCCCCGATGACGGAGGCCACCAGAGTGGCAGTCGCTACCGTGCTGCCCGTGCTGCCGCGTGCGACCAGATAGTCCTCGATGCTGAGACTGCCTCGCCGGACGTATGCCACACCGGCTGCCGCAAACGCCGCTGCTACTATAGCTGTGATCAGGATTGCTACTGTGCTGTCGATCAAGGTGTCTCCTCCTGGTGTTCCACAGTCTCAATCGCACGCTATGCCCGTACGGCCTGAATGGGCATATTTTCGCGCACAAAAAAGACCGCCCTTTGATCGAGGCGGCCAGCGTTATCCAATCTCGTCCCTACGCTGGCATTACCCAGATCAGGTCACGGGGTCGTTCCGAGTCGTCGGAACCTCTCAGCCTAGCTTCCCAAGCTCCCCCCGAATATTCGTCATCGAAGGCAGTCTAGCGATGCGAAGTTGCGGTGTCAACCGGCGACTCTCTGGGGGTGGCTGCCCTTTACCCCTAGCTGCCATAAGCGGTACCCTTGTTTGCAGGCTATCATCGAACCTATGGAGAGATATGGACGAGCGACTAGTCGAAGGCGCTGCCAAATTTGGCATCGAGATATCTGATATTCAGATGGAACAGTTCCGCCTCTACCACGAAAGAATGGTCGAGTGGAACGAAATGATGAACCTGACACGCATCATCGAATGGGAGCATGTCGTGGGACGGCACTTCCTCGATTCGCTGTCTGTGGTTGACGCACTGCCCCCGGAAGCTCTTTATTCAAACGCGACTCTGCTGGACGTTGGTAGCGGCGCCGGGCTACCCGGGGTGCCGCTTAAGATCGTCTTCCCTGACCTGAATGTGACACTGCTGGAGGTCACACAGAAAAAGGCGCTATTCCTGGAGGAGGTCGTCGCTGACCTCGGACTTCCGGGTTTGGACGTGCGGACGGGGCGGGCAGAGGATCTGGCCCGCGATCCTGATCTGAGAGAGGCTTTTGACACAGTTGTGGCGCGCGCAGTCGCAAAACTAAACGTCCTTGTGGAACTGATGGCAGGGTTCTGCCAGGTCGGGGGACTGGTCATAGCTCAGAAGAGCAGCGCACCCGACGACGAGATTCGTCTCGCCTCCAAGGCCATCAAAACGATGGGCACCAAGGTCGCGGAGGTTCGGGAGATAGACTTCGCCGGCTCCGGCGGTCCGAGGTCGCTGGTCGTGCTGCGAAAAACCCGCCCCACCCCAAGGGAGTATCCGCGACGAGCGGGTATCCCCTTCAAGAGACCGTTGTGAAAACGTCATGAAGCGCCAATGCCGGCCCTGCAAATGCATCTGCTCACAGGTGCGGCTTTGCGGTTCCTGGCAGTTGGCGCACCTTCCGACGGCCACCTACAAGATCCTGTTGGGAAGCAATAAATGATCGTAGCTGGCGGGACTCGCTCTATCACGAGTGCCCTTCGACGGCGGCTCCTCTCGGTGCCGACCCTGCTCTCTCTGGCGATAGCCGCTGGCTTTATTGTCCTATTGGCATCGCAAGCTGACCTCGACTGGGGCCGTACGTGGGCGAACGTGCGTGGCATTGACCTCCGGCTCTACATCGTTGGTCTCGCGCTCTACTACCTCAGCTTTGCATTCAGGGGCCTCAGGTGGCGGATTCTCGCCAAAAATGCGGTGATCAATAGCACCCCCGGGTCCGAATTGCCCTCAACCCTCAAATTCTCGCAACTCATCGTCATCGGCTGGTTCGTCAATTCGATAGGGTGGCTTCGCGTCGGAGACGCATACAGGGCCTACGGGCTGTCGAACATAGCAGACGGCAACTTCTCGTCGAGCCTCGGGACAGTTCTGGCTGAGAGAGTCACCGACATGGTGACGGTGTTGGGACTCTTAGCGGTGGCCGTCGTTTGGTATTCGGCGACCAGGGAATCCGCCGGTGTCTACTACATCGCGCTCATCGCCCTGGCTATGGCTGCCGCGCTCGCCGGTCTTATGGTGGCAATGAAGGGATACGGCCACCGTATCGCCCGGCTGCTACCAGGCCGGTTCGAAGAAGCATACGGCCGGTTCCAGCAGGGTGCATTAGGCAGCCTACAACAGCTACCAGCGGTATTCGCGCTGGGCGTGGCCGGCTGGCTTCTGGAAGCGGGAAGACTATACTTCGTCGTCAAGGCGCTGAGTCTGGAAATCGACCTGCCCCTGGTGCTCATCGTGGCGCTGGGAGGCGCCATCCTGAGCACGGTCCCGACCCCTGGTGGCATCGGCGCGGTGGAACCGGGACTGACCAGCCTTCTCATTCTCGGCCTTGAGCGCAGCGATGCCGCATCGGTTGTCCTGATCGACCGCTCGATCACATACGTCAGCGTGCTCATTATCGGCGGTCTGGTATTTCTGCTGTGGCAGCTGTCACTCGCACGCAGACCGAAGAGAGATCCGGACGAAGCCACCGGCAAGCCCGAATCCGATCCCGAAGCCTAGGTCCAGATAGTCGGCACAGTCCCCTCCGCAACTTGACTTCCCTTTTCGGCGACCCTAAACTCCGCGTCACACTCGCAGACAGCTCTGGCAACACTCCGGAAGGATTCAGCCCCATGCCAAAAGCGGTTAGCCATATCATAACTCGGCCCGGTCGCACCCACGGGGACCCCGATGTGGAGATTCCCGTCGCGGAGGACCTGGTTACTGAGCCGGGGAATCCCGTGCGCGAAGAGGACCTCTCCTACTACGGTCGCGAGCACCCCATCGAGGCCCACTTCATCGAAAACTCCGCCGATCGCGAATGGCTGTGGACCGTGTACACGCCCGAATTCGCGGAGTGGCGGCGTCGTCACGAGGAGCGTGAGCGCCCGCTGGCCGAGGCTGGCGAGGTCTCTGGAGACATAGCGCCGACCTCAGAGCCGCAACCAGATATCGACGTCACTGAGTCAATCCGCGCGAAGGCCAGAGAGCTTGGTTTCGGCGAAACTGGTTTCACTCGGTACGATCGCCGCTACACATATACCAGCCGCAAACGTTGGGTAAAGTTCACACATGCGATATGCCTCGCCCTGGAGCAGGACTACGCCGCAACCCAGACGTTGCCGAGCGAGGAGAGTGAGCACGCCCACTTCGGTACATACGAAATAGAGGAAGCGTACTGCCTGGAACTCGCCAAACACATCCGCTCCCTCGGCTACCACGCCCAGATACACGGCCACAGCGATTCCAGCGCACCGTACATCCCGCTATTCGTTAGCGCCGGACTGGGCCAACTGGGAGCGAACGGCCAACTCCTATCGCCCCACTTCGGCTCCCGCGCCCGCCTCATGGTCATCACTACCGACGCGCCCGTAACCCACGATGAACCGATCGACTACGGCATCAACCAATTTTGTGAGAATTGCCAGGTTTGCGTGAACCGCTGCCCGTCGAATGCCCTTGCCAAGGACAAAGTCTGGTGGCGCGGCGCGAAGAAGAATAAAGTCTCTTACAAGCGGTGCCGCCCCATTATGGGGCGCTACGACGGCTGCGCCATATGCATGAAGACGTGCCCCGTACAGCGCTACGGCATGAAGCCCGTGATGGAGCATTACGTAGCCACAGGCGAGGTTCTTGGCAAAGGGACACACAACCTCGAGGGCTACACGCTAAAGGACAAGGGATACTTCGGCCCCAAAGAAAAACCGCACTTCGACAAGGGCTTCTTCGACATTCCTAGGGGCAAGGAAGAGGACTGGCTCTTCGAGAAATTCAAGGAGCGCATGGCCAAAGAGGGTGCCCCGCCCGATGGCGAGGCCGCCGACTTCGCAAATGTGGTCAAAGAGGCCATCGACAAGAGCCACTCCAAAGTGGGCCAGGTCGAGCCACAACAATGAACGCATTCGACCGGGAAACCCTAGACGCGCTCTTCGATGAGTTGCAACGTGAGTGGCATGGCAAACACCAACTGGACAGGCTGATCCGCGACGCCCACCTGGCCATAGCCCTCCACGATGCCAATCGCCCCCTGGGACAAGACATCGACCCATGGGTTGCCGCGCTGATACACAGGCACAGTTCGTCCGACTAGCAGGCAGCCCTGCCGCACATGACCTGCGCACCCTCTTAATCCGCTCACCCCGAGCCCGTCGAATGGCCCAGCCAGTGATATGACCGGCGTACCACAGGCTGAGAGACCAGACACGCTCACCGATGGCCCCCTTCTGGTCCGCTCACCCTGAGCCTGTCCAAGGGCCCAGCCCGATGGATCGCCAACCTCACCACGAGCGGAGTACCGCACTCACCCTGAGCCCCTTTTACCCGCCCAACCTGAGCTCGTCGGAGGGCAAACCCGCGGTTCGACTCGCCATGGGCGAAACGAACACCCTTTGCAGTTGGACTCATCAGGTGTCTGCTACAATTAGCCACCTCGCATCGGGTCCCTGAAACGGGGGAGTGCAGAGCGGCGCAGCCCTTCTGCCGGGAGCCTGAGTGTGTCCCTCAGATATGTTCTTCACCCATTCCTGGATAGGAAGGGGGCCAGGGGGATGGTCGAAAGACTCCAACACCCGTGCTGTACAGTGTCAGGAAGACAAAAACCTAAGAAATTTAATTCCACGGAGGACCCAGAGTGGCAACCGAAACCAAGAACCAACTAAAACGCAAGAGCCACGTAGTCACCGACGGGCCGGACCGCGCGCCCGCGCGATCAATGCTCAGGGCCGTGGGACTGAACGACGACGACATGAACAAGCCATTCGTCGCCATCGGCAACCTCGCCAGCGACGTTACCCCCTGCAACGTCCACCTCGACCGCCTGGCCCGCAAGGTTAAGGAGGGAGTGAGGGCAGCCGACTCCGTGCCCTTCATGTTCGGGACCATCACGATCAGCGACGGTATCTCTATGGGCACCGAGGGCATGAAGGCGTCCCTGGTGAGCCGCGAGGTGATCGCCGACTCCATCGAGACCATTACATTTGGCGAAAGCATGGACGGGCTGGTCGTTGTGGCCGCCTGCGACAAGAACATGCCCGGCGCGATGATGGCGATGGCTCGCCTCAACGTTCCGTCGCTCTTCTTCTACGGAGGCGCAATCCTGCCGGGTAACTTCCGCGGCAAGGACATCAACATCCAGGACATGTTCGAGGCTGTTGGCTCCCACGCCCAGGGCAAGATGACGCTGGACGACCTGGTCGACATGGAGCGCGTCGCCTGTCCCGGCGAGGGCGCATGCTCCGGAATGTTCACCGCCAACACCATGTCGTCAGCCATCGAGGCGATGGGCATGTCCATACCTGGCGCGGCGTCGATACCAGCGGTGGACCCCCGTAATGAGGACATGGCGACCAGGGCAGGGCAAATAATCCACGACCTATTGGAACGCGACCTGAAGCCACGCGACATCATGACCCACGACGCTTTCGAGAACGCCATCATGGTGGTGCTGTCGATGGGCGGCTCGACCAACTCCGTGCTTCACCTGCTGGCCATCGCCCACGAGGCCGGTGTCGACTTGGAAATCGACGACTTCGACCGCTTGAGCCGTGTAACGCCCTACCTCTCGGACCTGCGCCCCGGCGGACGGTTCGTGATGTCAGACGTGGACCGCGCGGGCGGCGTGCCCGTAATCATGAACGAACTGCTGAAGGCTGGCCTGCTCCATGGGGACGCCATGACCATCACGGGCAAGACCGTTGCGGAGAACCTTGCCGAGTTCGACACCGCCCCTGACAGCGTCGTGCTCTACCCGGCATCTGCGCCACGCAGCCCCACGGGCGGCCTGGTGATACTGAAGGGCAACCTTGCGCCCGAAGGCGCAGTGATAAAGGTCGCTGGTACAAAACACCTTAGCCACAAAGGGCCAGCCAGGGTCTGTGACGGGGAGCGCGACGCGTTCAATGCCGTGAATGCTGGTGAAGTTCAGGACGGCGATGTTCTGGTCATTCGTTACGAAGGCCCGAAAGGCGGGCCGGGGATGCAGGAGATGCTGGCAGTCACTGGGGCCATCATGGGCCGCGGTCAGGGTGATAGTGTAGTGCTCATGACAGACGGGCGCTTCTCGGGTGCGACCCACGGGCCGATGATCGGCCACGTCGCACCTGAAGCCCA
>CAUZNX010000044.1:0-7990 GCA_963580905.1 Dehalococcoidia bacterium
ACCGTGTCCATGACACGGAAGCCGGTGATGCCGCGGGCCCCGCACGGTGCGGGCAGTCTGGGGTGCACCACGCTAGCCTCGGGCGCATTCACCTCTATGAGGCGCGTGTAACCGGCGGAGTTGGGGATTCCAGGGTCCATGACGAGACGGATCGCGCCGTAGACAGCAGCTTTCGTGAAGGGCAGGGGGGAGTTGATTCCGGCCTTGACCTGTGGCGACGACCCCGTGAGATCGACTGTCACATTCTCCCCGCTGATTGTCATCGATACCTGAATCACAACCGGCCCGGCGTCGATATTGTCGGCATCTATGTGGCCTGTGGCCTCGAAGGTGCCGTCGGGCAGGTCGGCGATCTCCTTGCGCGCCAGGTCCTCGGTGTAGTCAAGCAGTGCGTCCATGTACCGGCGGAGGGCTGCCGCACCGTACTTGCCGGCCAGGGATAGGAACTGCCGCTCCCCCGTGTGGGCTGCTGCGATCTGCGCCCTCAGGTCTCCCATTACCAGGCGAGGGAGTCGAACGTTCTTCTGTATTACAGCAAACAGCGTTTCGTTGGGTACCCCGGCCTCATACAACTTGAGCGTCGGGATGCGCAGGCCTTCCTGGTATATCTCTGTCGAGTCGGTTGAGTTTGAGCCAGGAACGATGCCGCCGACATCGGTGTGGTGCGCGACCACACCGGCGAAGCCCTCTAGGTCGCCGTCGATGAATATGGGTTTTATCACATAGATATCAGGCAGGTGGATGCCCCCGGAGCTGTAGGGGTCGTTGAGGATGAAAATGTCACCGGGCGCTATTCGTCCCTCGTACTTGCTCAGGACGGAGGCTACGGCGTCGGGGAACGAGCCCAGGTGCATGAGGATCGTGAGTCCCTGAGCGACGACGCGGCCTTGCCGGTCGCAGAATGCCGTGGAGTAGTCCATGGCGTCTTTGACGATGCCGGAGTGCGCGGTCCGCATTACCGTGAGGGCCATCTCATCCACGAGTAGGTCTAGCCGGTTGCGGACGACCTCGAATGTGATGGGGTCTATGTCTCTGGCGGTCATTCTTGTTCCTTCGTGGCTGACGGCCCCGATTCTACTCCGAGACGGGCTGTGGGTCTAGCAAATTGTGGTAATTGGAAGAGAGTGAGCGAGGTTGGGTGCTTTTCGCTCATGGTGAGCTTGTCGAACCACGGCTTCATTCAGTGTGGCTTAATCCACCCCCCACCCCCGGACCATGCTGAGGATGTTCTCGCCTCCCCAAACCCTTCGTTGCCGCTCAGGGTGACATGGGAGCGTTAGGATTACATTCTACGGCCGTCGGAGGACGCGGCCTCCGCGGTCGCCTGTGGGTACGCCGTTCTGCAAAGCGACGACGCCGTTTACCACGACGTGGGACATGCCCTCGGCGAGTTGGTTCGGGTGGTCGAGGGTGCCCCGTTCGCCGAATCGCTGTGGGTCGAATATGGCAAGGTCGGCGTGGGCGTGTTTCTGGATGCGGCCTCTGTCGGAGAGACCGAGCCGGTCGGCGGGTGCAGCGGCCAGCTTCCTGATGGCCTCCCCGATCGTCAGGTCGCCTGTTTCGCGCACCATGCGTCGGTAGAACCAGGCCGCCCAGGTGAATGCGCCCAGGAATTCCTTGCCCGCCAGGGGACCGTCGACGGCGAGGGCTGTGGCGTCGGAGCCTACGGTGCAGAGGGGGTGTCGGAATGTACGCCGCAGCTCCTCTTCCTCATAGGAGTGGCAGATGCACATCGGGGCATGGGGGTCGTCGGCCTCTGCGGCCAGCACGTCGAGGATTGCATCGAATGCGTCGCCATTGGGTGGCGCAAGCGCCGCAAAGTTTTTGCCCACCTGCTCTGGGAGATGCTTGCTCTTGAACAGGTACACGCGGTCCCAGCCACCAAGCGCGAAACTGGAGATCAGGCTCTCGTATTCGCGCATCTTGTCCCGAAACGCAGGGTCGGTGAGTCTGGCGCGAACCTGGTCGGGGCCGCCCAGAAGCGCATTTGCAGGAAGGGCGGCGCTGAGGTTGGTGATGCCGTGGAGTCGTGTATGGGCGTCGAAGGCGGCGTCGATACCCATGGAATGTGCCGATCCAACCGCGTCCATCACCCTGTCCAGCGCGTTTGGTGTGCCTCCTCGGCGGGGGATGATGTGGGACACCTGAATGCGCACGCCTGACGCCTTGGCAACCCGGAGGCCCTCCTCGACGGCTTCGACTGCGCGCACTTCCTTGTTCCGGGTGTGTGTGGCATAGAGGCCGTTTTTCTGCCCGACCACGCGGCACAGAGCGGCGGTCTCATCTTCTGGGCTAGCGCGCTCGGCATCGTACTCGAGGCCTGTGGAGTATCCGAATGCGCCAGCGTCCAGACCCTCTTCCAGGTGGTGGACCATCGTGGCGACCTCGCGGGGTGTAGCCGGTTTGCCGGGGTCGGCGACAGACGCCAGGCGAAGGTTGCCGTTGGGGACGAGGGCGGCGATATTCACAGCCGGACGGCCCTCATCCATGCGATTCAGGTACTCTGCTGTGGTTCGCCATTCGGTGGGAAAGCCGGGGACGTGCCCGTAGATATTGCCCCAGTAGCGCTCAGGCTTTGTGAGGGGTGCGCAACCGTGGCCGCAGTTGCCTATGACCTCTGTGGTCACGCCCTGGGCGATGGCGCTCTGGGCGCGAGGGTCGACCAGGAGGGTGAAGTCTGAGTGGCTGTGGATGTCGATGAAACCTGGTGCGACGACCATGCCTGTCGCGTCGAGAGTGCTGTGGCTCTCTGCGGCTGCAAGGTCGCCAATCGCTGTGATCCGGTCGCCGGTCACGCCGATATCCGTTCGGATTCCAAGCGCTCCCGTACCGTCGACGACCGTTCCGCCACTAACAACTAGGTCTAGCACGATATGGTCACCTCTATCTCGAAGGTGATGGGGTCTATGTCTTGGGGAAGCATATTTTAGGGTTGTGTGTACTTTCGGTTGCTACTTCGAAACCACGTCGATGATGATGTTGTTCCACTGGTCCAGCGACGCGGCGCAGTCGGGTGGTACCACCACGGTCGCGTCGTACTCGTCGATGACTATGGGACCATGTCGAGGTACGGTGTTGAGGTCAGACCTGGACAGGATCGGGGTCTGCATCCGGCCGTGGTCAGGCCCGAAGTAGGCATCGCGGCTCTGGCCGCGAGATGCAGCGCCGCCGGTCGCGGGTCGTTCGGGCCGGGTCAGGTCTGTTTTCCCACGGGCTGCGGACCTGAGGTTAACGATTTCGACGGGTTCGCCGGGGGCCTTGTGTCCGTAGGTCCTCTCATGCTCGTCGTGGAAAACCGCAACTAGCGAGACTACGTCGGCGGCGGTGAGCCTGCCTGCGGGTGCGTCGACGGTCAGTTCGTATGCCTGGCCGACGTACCGCAGGTCAGCGGAGCGACGGAGTTCGATGTCCGCATCATCGTATCCCTCGGCCTTCAGCGCCTCGATGGCTCTCGACTCCAGCTGTTTGTATGCATTGTGGAGCGCGTCGGGGTCTACCTCCGAGACGCGGCTGAAGAACGTCTGCACGAAGTGGTATTCAGGCAGGGCCTCCAACAGCCCGACGGCAGAGAGTAGGCCCGGCGCAGGGGGCACGATCACGCGCCGGATGCCCAGGTCCCTGGCGATTCCCGCCGCGTGCACTGGCCCGGAGCCGCCGAATGCTAATAGGGCGAAGTCTCTCGGGTCGCGGCCTCGGTAGGTGGACACGGCCCTGATGGCCCTCATCATCGTGATATTGGCCACGGTGTGAATTCCGTAGGCTGTCTCCAGCAGACCGGTCCCCAGTGGTTTGGCGACCTTTTGTTGCAAGATCTCCTCGGCTATTTCGGGCTTTAGCTCGACCGCGCCACCAGCCAGTTTTTCGGGGCTGATGTAGCCGAGGACGACATTGGCGTCCGTGACGGTGGGTTCCTCCCCGCCGGTCCCGTAGCAGACGGGGCCGGGCATGGCCCCCGCGCTCTGTGGTCCTACCTTGAGGGCGCCGCCGCGATCGATCCAGACGATGCTACCACCACCTGCGCCGACCTCTGCCAGGTCTACAACCGGCACCTTGACCGCGTGGCCTCCTCCCTTGACCAGGCGGCTGGACAGCGAGATACCTGCGCCGATCTCGTGCTCGGTTGTCCAGGATAATTGTCCGTCCTCAATCAGCGATGCCTTGGCGGTGGTACCGCCCATGTCGAAGCTGATTATATTGGTCTCGCCGCTGCGTTTCCCTACCTGATCGGCGGCGACTACCCCGGCGGCGGGGCCGGACTCTACGATGTGTACGGGCGCATCCGCGGCCTTGATCGCGGACATGACACCGCCGTTGGACTGCATGATACGCACGGGCGCGTGGATACCGGATTCCCGTAGCTGGCGGAGCAGCGAGTCTATGTAGCCCTTGACAATCGGTCCCAGGTACGCATTTACGACTGTTGTACTGGTCCTCTCGTACTCACGGATCTCGCTAAGTACGTCTATCGAGAGCGAAGTGAACACCCCAGGGAGTTCCTGGCGCAGGATCTCTCCGACGCGGCGCTCGTGGTTGGGGTTACGATAGGAGTGGATGAAGCACACTGCTACGGATTCAGCGCCATCCTCTTTGATGCGCTCGATAGCGGCGGAGATCGTACTTTCGTCGAGAGGGGTGACGACCTCGCCATCTGCGCCGATCCGTTCCTTGACCTCGAGGCGGAGTCGGCGCTCTGCCAGTGGTTTTGGCGGTTGGTAGAACAGGCTGTAGAGGTGAGGGATACGGAGTCGCCGAAGCTCCAGGACATCCCGGAAGCCCAAGGTCGTGATCAGCGCGGTTTTCGCGCCCTTGTTCTCGAGGACCGTGTTGCTGGCTACGGTCGTACCGTGGATGATCTCGTCGATGGATTCGCCGACGAGTCCAAGTTCCGAGAGCAACTGGCGGACCCCCTCAAGGATGCCGAGGGCGTAGTCGCCAGGGGTCGAGGAGACCTTCTTGGTCCAGTACTCGCCGTCGGGTGAGACAAGTACTACGTCGGTGAAGGTGCCTCCGATGTCGACACCGAGGCGGTATCGGCCCTGGGCGCTGGATGGCATGAGGTTCACTTCCTCGTGGGTTGCGGGATGGTATGGGCGGCTACGCGGGCAGCGTACGGAAGGGCTCGACCACTGTCAAGGGCAATCGAAACGCGGGTCCGTTCGATGTATCGGATGGTTGTGCCTGGTCTTACTTTGCGAGATGGCTTAGACACGATGTTGAGAGGCCTCTGTCCGAGGGCTGTGAGGCCTTCACGGTTTCTTCAATTTCATTGGGTATCATGGTGGCCGGTGGTACACGCTTACGTGCTGAGTGCATTGTAGGATATGGTCTTCACCATCAATCAAATCAGAGTAATTTTTGAATGGCCTAGAATGCTCAGTCTGACACTAACGCGCAAATACATACGAGGGGTGGATCAGTATGGACGATCTCATCATAGTTGCGAAGGGCGTGCAAAAGACCTATGACACGGGCACGGTGAAGGTCAATGCCCTCCGTGGGGTGGACCTTGCGGTGCGCCGTGGCGAGATGGTGTCGATTATGGGGCCTAGCGGGTGTGGGAAGACCACATTGCTCAACTGCCTATCTGGCCTCGACGAAGTCGACGGGGGGCAGGTGCTTATCGACGGGGTCGTACTCCATGATTTGCCCGATGACGACCGAAGCGAGTACCGGGCGCATCGCATGGGGTTCGTGTTCCAGCTCTACAACCTGTTGCCGGTCCTGAGCGCCTTGGAGAACATTGAGTTACCCCTGCTGTTATCGGGTTTAGGATCATCCGATGCACGGCGCAGGTCGATGGAGATGCTCGACCGGGTCGGGCTCGCGGACTGGTCTGAACATACTCCGGGCGAGCTTTCGGGCGGCCAGAGGCAGCGCGTAACGATTGCGCGGGCCCTGGTGAACAAGCCGGCGATCGTCTGGGCGGACGAGCCCACGGGCGACCTGGACAGCGAGACTGCCTCGGAGATTATGGACCTCATGGCCCAGATGAACACTGACGATAACGAAACATTCGTTGTCGTTACTCATTCCCCTGAGGTTGGACGACGTGCCGACCGCATTGTACGGATGCGTGACGGTTCCGTAGTTGATGATGGCCTCGGTGCCGTTGCATCGCCAGAGGGCGACTAATGGAAGAGATTTTCGGCATTTCGATGGACGTACTCATGTACGTCTTTCTCGGAGCATTCCTGATTACCATCTCGGTGGTGATGGTACTGGCGATGCGAAACCGGATCATCTTGAAGCTGGGACTCAGGAATATTCCGCGTAGACGCGGGCAGACCGTTCTCATCATCATTGGTGTCATGCTGAGCACCGTGATCATGGCTGCTGCTTTCGGCACCGGTGACACCCTAAGCTACTCGATACGGAACGAGGCGATAAATGGCCTTGGTCTCGTCGACGAGTTGATAATTCCCCTGCGGGCCGATGAGGGGGACTCGATCACCAATTTGTATTTCCCGCTAGAGCGTTTCAATCAGTTGCGAGACGCTCTAGCGGACAACCAAGACATTGACGGCCTGGCACCCCAACTCGCCGAGACTGTCGCCGTGCGAGACATTAGGACCAAGCTAAGTGCGGGGCAGACCAGGCTCGTGGGGTTGGACGCCGGGCAACTCGATGGCTTCGGTGGGTTTGCATCCGTTGACGGCGTCTCCCGGATAGCTGACCTGGCCGATGGCGAGGTGCTGTTGAGCACGGAGGCGGAGGACGAACTGGACGCCGAGGTGGGCGATATCCTCGACATGTTCCTAAAGGACCGGACGGTTACGTTGATCGTGGCGGGCATCGTAGAGCGTGGTGGCCTGGCGGGGGTGGACCCAACCGTGTTGATGCCGTTGGCGCGGGCACAGGCGCTGGTTGGTCGGGATGGTCAGATCAATTCCATACTAGTGTCCAATCTTGGTGACCAGAGGGGCGGCGAGGCGCTCACGGATGATGTCACGAAAGAGCTCAGGTCGCTCTTTAACGATCAGGCTGTGGCGGTACGTCTAAAGGATCTTTTCAACTCGCCGAACGTACTTGAGGTTCTAGGAAAGAAACAGTCCGACGAGACTCTTGGGGTCGAGATCAAGGAGAAACTGGATGATCTGGTGCGTGAGTTGGGAGAACCTGGCGTTAGCAAGGATCTGAACAGCCTTCTGGTTGAGCAGGAGATAGGCCGCCTAGTGTTGGAAGAACTAGGGGCTGCCGAGCTAAGAGATGTGGCCCGAGAGGCGGCGACTCTATACCTCGAATTGGCCGAATTCCGTGTGGTGACCGTTAAGAAGGATCTGCTGGAGGTGGCTGATCAGGCGGGGACCGAGGTCACATCGATCTTCATCCTGTTCAGTTCATTCTCGATCACCGTGGGAATCTTGCTCATTTTCTTGATCTTTGTGATGCTGGCAGCGGCGCGTAAAAACGAAATGGGGATGGCGCGAGCGGTGGGCGCTCGAAGGCGCCACCTGGTGCTGATGTTTCTGTTCGAGGGGACGGCATACGCGGTTGTGGCAGCCGCAATCGGCGTTGGCCTGGGGCTCCTGGTCAGCGCCGCGATGATCACCGTGCTGAACGAGATATTTTCGTCGTTCGACGATTCGTTCAAACTCGCCATCCACTTCGAGCCTCGTAGTGTCATTGTGACCTACTGCCTGGGAACGATGATCGCCTTCACGACTGTTGCGATTTCTGCGTATCGGGTCAGTCGTCTCAACATTGTAGTTGCGATAAGGGGTCTCCCCGAGGCAATTATCCCCAAGGAAGCAGCTTCGCTTCGGGCGCGGCTCCCGGCCCTGGGTAGGTCGCTGGTCCTCCCGGTGTATCTCCTGGTAAGGAGCGTTACCAGACTTGTGCGACGGAGGCCGCGCAGGGCGGTGCGCGACGCGCTCCTGGCGATAGTCGCGGTCCCGGCGTGGCCGGTCACGGCGATAGTTGGCATGGTGCGGTTTGCGCAACCCTATCTGGTCCATGGTTGGCTCACTCTGTTGGCCGGCGTGGCGATCAT